>CAMDHB010000065.1 GCA_945897655.1 Pseudorhodobacter antarcticus | reverse complement strand
GATCCGGCTCAACCCCCCGGTCTTGCGCGTGATGTGATAGCGCATGGACAGGCGGTGAATATGGGTAAACGTCTCCAACGCCAGCTTGCGCAAGGCGCGTTGCCCAACCTTGACAAAGACCCAATCCCTCATCTCGCCAAAGAAGACCGTGCCCATCCGGGCCAACCCGTAAGCCACCGTCAACCCGACGGATCCCAGCAGCAGAAACGTCACCGCATCAGGCGACTTGCCCGTCAGCGCATCCACCGCCTGCTTGTACAGATAGGGCGTCGTGACCGAGATGATCTTGGCCACCACCAGCAACATCAGCGCCGCCACAACGCGCTGCTTGACCCAAGCCTCGCCCTTTGGCCACAAATAGGGCCCGATCCGCTTCATCGTCTGCCAACCGCTGGCCGGGGCCTTGACCAGGTCGGCCGTCGTGGCTGTGGTGGTTACTTTGCGCATGCGATCTCTCTTTGCCCGACAATCAGGACAGATGGGTCCGGGGGCGGGTCAGTCAGGCCATTGCCACCAACGCGCCGAATGCCCGGACAGTTGGGCGAAGCGGCCCGCGATGTAAACCCCCTGCCCTGCGTCAAGTGCACTTTGACAGACCAATTTTCGCGGCCTGACCGTGCAGGGATTTCCCCACACAGTTGATCAACTTTCACTCGACTGCCAGGACAACCTCACAGTCAAGCGCATTGGAAAGGTCAGCCACGTGTCCCCGGATACGGCCACGCACAGGGCAGCCCCAACCTTGATCAGGCAACTCAGTTCTTCGGGATGGTGAAGACCTGGCCCGGGTAAATCAGGTCGGGGTCGCGGATCTTGTCGCGGTTGGCCTCGAACACCTGGACATACAGAACTCCCTCGCCAAAGTTCGCCTTGGCAATGCCCCACAGCGTATAGCCCGGCTGGACCGTCACAGTCACAGGCGCGGGCGGCGGTGGCGTGGCGGCGGCTTCTTCGGTCACCACAACAGCCTCGGGCGCCGCTTCGGCCACGGGGGCAACCTCTGCCGGTGCGGCTTCTGCGGCAGGCGCAGCCTCGGCAACCGGATCGCCGCTCGCCACCGCTTCGGCCGCAGCCCCGATGGCCGCAGCCAGCGCTTCTGGCGTTTCGCGCTTGAACGGCGTTTCAAAGCGCGAGGTGACCTTGCCGGTCCCATCCACCTGATCCACCCGCAAGGTAAAGATGCGCGGGGCGATGCCGCCAATCCGCACCATCCACGCCCCATCCTGACCAATCAGCGTTTCGCCGCCCACGGGCGCGTCATCCAGATAAATCCGCACGAAACTGCCCGGCGCGCCGCGCCCGCCAAACTGCACTTCGCTGGCCGAAGGATAGGAAATCGTATCCAACAACACGTTGGCCGACAGATCGCCCGCCAACTCTGCCCCGCTCTGCAAAACCTTGACACCCTCTTCCGTCACTTCCAGCGCCATCGGGGCAATCTCTTCGGCGACAACCTCAGGGGCTGCCTCGGCCACGGTTTCCGGGGCTGCCGATTCCACCGGCGCAGGTTCTGGGACAACAGGGTCAACAACCGCCACTTCGGCAGGTGCAGTTTCAGGGGCAGCAGGTTCAACAACCGCCACTTCGACAGGTGCAGGTTCGGGGACCACAGGTTCAACCACCGCCACTTCGGCAGGTGCAGGTTCCGGGGCAACAGGTTCAACCACCGCCACTTCGGCAGGTGCAGCTTCGGGCGTGGCCGCCTCTGCCGCCAAGGGGGCAGGAAGAGCGGCCACAGCAACCTGTCCGCTCCCGGCAATGACCGTACCATCCGGAAGTTTGGCCGACATCGACAACAACTGCCCGGCACCCCCCAAGGGCATCATGAACAGCGCCACGAACTTGCCATTGGCATCCGCCGTGGTGGTGGCCACTTCCCGCCCATCGACCATCAAGGAAATCACTGACCCTGCAACCGCCTGCCCCGCAACCACTGCCGAGCCACCCGGCTCGATCCGGGTCAGGTCAAAGCTTGGCGCCTGGCTGGCTGCAGCCTCCACCGTTGCCACTTCGGCCACAGGTGCCTCGGTGGCAGGTGTGACTTCGGCCACAGCCTCGGGTGCCGCATCGGTGCCCGTCGCAGGCGCCTCGGCCACGGCTTCAGCGGCGGGGGCTTCAGCGATCGGGGCTTCAGCGGCGGGGGCTTCCGCTACAACCTCAGCAGGGGCTTCCACTGTTGCCTCGGGTGCCGCCTCCGGCTCCGCAGCAGCCAGCGCTTCTGCCGCCGCCTCTGGGGCAGCTTGCGTCACCACCTCTGCCGGTGCTTCCGTCACGACTTCGGCAGGCGCTTCAGCTACCACCTCGGCAGACGCTTCAGGGGCAACTGCTGGCTCCTCAGGTGCGGCCTCGGCAGTTGGCTCCGGTTCCGGTACAGCTTCGGTCGCGGCCACTGGCGCTGCCTCAACAGTTACCTCTGGTACTGCAGCCGTCGCTTCCGCTGCAGGTGCTGCCGCCGAGGCCTCTGCCGTCGTACTGCCAGCTTCAGGGGCAGCCGGTTCCTCTGGCCCACGTCCTCCCTGCAACAGCCACAAGCCGCCGCCCAACAAGGCCACCACCACGGCAACCGCCGTCGTCCGCGCCCCGGCGCTCATTTCCGTCCAACTCGCCATCCAACGTCCCCCGACGTCTTCCCGATCGCGGGGCATGTACCTGCCCCTGCTTTCCTTTCGCTAGAAACCCCGATATCTGTACCAAGCGCAACTGCTTTTCAACGATTTGGGCCCCCATGACCTCGCTTCCTTCGCTCTGTGTGTTCTGCGGCGCGCGCCTTGGGCATTCCGCTTCCTATCAAGCCGCCGCAATCGAGGTGGGCCTCCTGATCGCCGCACGGGGCTGGCGGCTGGTCTACGGCGCGGGCGATGTGGGCCTGATGGGCGAAGTGGCCCGCGCGGCACAGTCCGCCGGTGCCCCGACCCTGGGCGTGATCCCCACCCATCTGATGCAGATGGAGGTTGGCAAACGCGACCTCTCCACTCTGATCATCACCGAAAACATGCACGAACGTAAAAAGGTCATGTTCATGAACAGCGACGCCATCGCCGTTCTGCCCGGTGGTGCCGGGTCACTTGATGAGTTTTTTGAGGTGTTGACCTGGGCCCAGATCGGCCTGCACGCCAAGCCGATCTACCTTCTGAACATCGATGGCTACTGGAACCCCCTGATCGCCCTGCTTGATCATGTCATCGCGCAGGGGTTTGCTGCCGACACGCTTCGCGGTCAGTTCACCGTGCTGCCCGATGTCGCCGCCTTGGGTGCCGCCCTGTCCTCGCGCCACGCTGCCGCCGAATAAAGCGCCAGCGCCGCCCAGATCATCGCCAAGGCCACCCCATGCCACAGGGTAACCCCTTCCCCGATGACAAACACCGCCGACAGGAACTGCAAACTGGGGTTCAGATACTGGACCAATCCCGATGTCACCAACCGCACCCGCCGCGCGCCATAGGAAAACAGGATCAACGGCCCCCCACTGATCACCCCCGACAGCGGCAATACCCAGGTGTGCAACCCGTCCCGCAGGAACCAGCCCTGCCCCTGCGCCGCCGCCCAGATCAGCACGACCAGCGCCAAGGGCGACAACAGCAACACCTCCATCGTCACGCTCACCACCGCCCCGGTCGCCATGCCCTTCTTGACCGCCGCATAGGCCGCAAAACTGCTGGCCAGCGTCATAGCAATCCACGGCGCCACCTCCAGCCCCCAGGTCAGCACCAACACCGCCCCCGCCGCCAGCATAACCGCCCAGATCTGCGCCGCCACCGGCCGTTCCCGAAACACCAAAAACCCGATCACGGCTGAGATCAGCGGGAAAATGTAATACCCCAAACTCGCCTCAACCGCATGGCCGGACGTGACGGCCCAGATGAACAAGAACCAGTTCACCCCGATCAGCGCGGCCGAGGCGATGACACGCCCCCGCTCGGGCCCCCGCCACAACACCCCCAACTCACCCAACTTGCCCTCCGCAGCCAACAGCGCGCTGAACGACAGCGCCGTCCACACCGTCCGGTGCGCCATCATCTCCAACGGCGGCACATGCGCCAGCGCATGGTAATACAGCGTCGCCAGCCCCCACACCGAACAGGCCGCAATGATGGCCGCCACACCCTTCTGCGGTTCGGTCAAGACAGGTCCACCACGGTAATCTCAGGCGGCATGCCAAAGCGGATGGGCGCAATCGAACACCCAATCCCCCCCGACACCACCAGATGCCGCTCCCCCTCCTGAACCGCACCATAGGCATAGCGGTTGCCATAGCGCGACGGTACTACGGGCGACCAGCCGAACAACCGCACCTGCCCGCCATGCGTATGCCCCGACAGCGTCAGACACACCCTGTCCGGCACGTCAGGAAAGATATCCGGCTCATGCGCCATCAGGATCACCGGGGCATCATCGGTCACCTGGGCCAGCGTCCACGGCAAATCATCCAACCCCTTGATCCCCTCGCGCCCCCGCAGCAGCGCCAACTGATCCTCCAGCCCCGCCAGCCAGAACCCGTCCAGCCGCACAGCCCGGTTCGACAGCACATTTATCCCCGCCGCCTCCAGTGCCACCGCATACAGGTTCGGCCCCCCGCCCCGCCGTTGCGCCGTCTTGTCATCCCACCAGTCATGATTGCCCAAGACCGCATAGGTCCCAAGCCGCCCCTTTGCCCGCGCCATCACAGGTGCTGCATCCGCAATCTTCACGGGCGAGGCGACAAAGTGATGCCCCGCCGCATAATCCCCCAGATACAGCACCAGATCACCCTCCAGCGCATTCACCCGCTCAACAATCCGCTCCAACCGCGACAGCCCGACCCAGGGACCGCCCAGATGCAAGTCCGACACGATCACCAACCGCAACGGCCCCGCCGTCCACCCCTTGGGCCGCAGCGCCCAGTTCTGCACCCGCAACCGCACCCCCGGCTCCACCCCAAAGGCATAACCGCCAGCCAAAAGGCCTGCCAGGGCGGTCCCCAGCAGGCCTTTCAACACCGTGCGACGGTTGATCACTTACAGCTTGGCAGCAACCGCATCCCAGTCAACCAGCTTGTCCAGGAAGTTCGCCAGATACGCCGGACGCTTGTTGCGGAAATCGATGTAATAGGAATGCTCCCACACATCGCAGCCCAGAAGCGCGGTCTGACCAAAGCACAGCGGGTTCACGCCATTCTCGGTCTTGGTGACCTTCAGCGCACCTGTGGCGTCCTTCACCAGCCAAGCCCAGCCCGACCCGAACTGACCGGCACCGGCAGCCGAGAAGTCTTCCTTGAACTTCGCAACCGACCCAAAGCTGTCAACCAGCGCCTTTTCCAGTTCCGGCGCCATCACCTTGCCGCCCGTGCCCATCACTTCCCAGAACAGCGCATGGTTCCAGTGCTGGCTCGCATTGTTGAAAATGCCGTTCTGCGCGACCGAGGTCTTGTTATAGGTGCCCACGACGATCTCTTCGACCGACTTGCCCTCCCACTCGGTCCCGGCAATCAGCTTGTTGCCATTGTCGACATAGGCCTTGTGGTGGATGTCGTGGTGGTCTTCGAACGTCTCTTTCGACATGCCAAGACCGGCAAGGGCGTCATGCGCATAGGGCAGATCGGGAAGGGTAAAGGCCATTTGGGGCTCTCCTGTTCGGGGGGTGTTCGCTGCCCGACAATAAGGGGTCCCTTGTCCCGAAGGTCAAGGCCCGCTGCGCGCAGTCGGCGTCCTTTCGCGGTCAGCTGATCACGCAGGTTCCATTGGCCTCGTAATCATTCCGATAGCCCATCGGTTTGGACCTCAATTGAAACTGCTTCAGCTTGACGAAATAGGTGCCACGAAAGATCATCTTGGTCCGCTGCCCAGATCGGCTGAGCGTGATCAGATCCCAGGCCACCACAATCCTGACGTCGCTGTTTTCTACCAGGTCTCCGGAAATTGGCCCTTTATTGACGTACTCGATCAGCCCATCATCGACCAACACAGTGCCTTCAGCCTCGTCGATCTTGAAAACATAGCGCTCCGTCAGCCAGTTGTTATCATCATCACCGGGGCTCACCGCGCAATCCAGAAACTTGGCCGCAGCCGTCGTGGCTCCCATCCCAAAGGGCATGGCGGCCAAAAGCATGGTGACCAATCTCAATTGCAAGTTCCGCATATGAACATCCCAAGGTTAAATCTGTCCGCAACCTGCACAACCTGACCGCGCAAGTCCATCCAAATCAGCCCCCAAGATACGGATATCCCGGCATCAGGCCGTCTCGAAACGACGGCCAACCCTGCCCATGCCAGCATCCGCAGACCCTCGCCCCATGCAATCCGGACGGATGCCACAGGTCAGCAACCCCTTACCGAAGCGAAACGGGGTTGACCGAATCCCGCACCCACGCCAGTGTTTCTTGGCATTCCACGACCCAACACATTCTAAGAAAAGGATTTCCCATGGCCGTGTTCGTTCCCGACTTCGCCTACAAGGGCGGCACAATCACCGACTTCCTGAACCCCCTCGCCCCCATTCTGGACGGCGCCTGGGATGTCGAGGCCTTTGTCTCGGACGGCGCCATCTATGCCTATGTCAGCGCCAGCATCGACCACGGCATCCAGTTGATCGACTTCTCTCGCATCAACAACCTTCCCATAACCCCCTTTGTATTCGCAATCACCGATGCCGAGGTCGGCGGCCTTTACGGCCCGCGCGAGATCGAACTTGTGAACCCGGGCTTCGGCACCGTCCTGATCACCGCCTCGCACAAGCTGCAAAGCAATGAGGATCCCGGCACTCTCTCCGTCTTTCTGATGGACCAGACCCCCGGCGACAGCTTTGGCGACCTGACCCTGATCGACAGCGTGACCTCGGACACCGCCCTGCGCGGCCTCGATGATTTCACAGTGGCCCGGGTCGGGTTCAAGTCCTTTGTCGTCAGCGTCTCGACCTTCAACAACTCGATCTCGGTGGTGTCCTTGGGAAGTGACGGCTCCTTGGGCCGGATCAAGACCGCAACCGAACTGGTCAACCCGGACCTGCCGCTGAACGGCGTGGTGGACGTGGGCTCTGCCCATCTTGGCAATATCAGCTATGTCGTAACGGCAGCCAATGGGGCCGAAGGGTTGGGCCTGTGGCGCCTTTCCGGTAACGGCACGCTGACCCTGATCGACACAGCCACCCCCAGCGTGGATCAGGGTGTCCAGGCCAACTGGTTCTCGACCAAGGGCCTGCATGTGGCTCAGATCAGCCAGTATATCGCGGTGGCCTTTACCTTTGACGTGACCACGAAATCGGTCTTTACCTATCAGCTTCTGGGCGATGAACTCCGGTTCCGGGGGGCCGTCTCCCTTGGGGACACCTACAACAACGAAGCGATGGTCGAGATGAAAACCATCGACTACATGGGCGAAACCTTTCTTGTCACGAGCGACGCCACCAACAGCTCGGTCAGCCTGCTCCACATGAATGGCAGTTCTGGGGCGCTGACCCTGCTGCAAACCGTTTCAAATGGCGAACCCCACGTTTTGGCCGGCCAAGGCACGGCCTATATCCAGAACACCCAAGGTCTGGACATCGTCGAACTGAACGGCCGTCTTGTGGTTGTCGCGGCCTCGTCGACGGGCGGTGCGTCAGGTGGCGTGACCCTGCTGGAAATCGGCGCAGGTGCCGCGGGCAGTTTCGAGGGCGGTGACGACGACGACATGTTCTTCAACTTTGCCCGTGACACGCTTGCGCGCGGCAATGGCGGGGATGACCTGTTCCGCGCGGGCCTGGGCTCGATGAGCGCTTATGGTGGCACCGGCAATGACGACTGGCGCGGCAGCGTCAAGGACGAGTTTGCCTATGGCGGCACCGGCAATGATACCCTGTCGGGCGGCAGCGGCGACGACACGATTTACGGCGGGCGCGCTGCGGGCGAGACGGCCGACCCGAATGATGGCGACGCCGACAAGATCTATGGCGGCAAAGGCAAGGATGTCATCAAGGGCTACAACGCCGAGGACAGCCTTTATGGCGGCGACAGCGCTGACACCCTGTATGGCGAGGTTGGCAATGACCTGATCTTTGGCGGCAAGGGCAATGATCTGATCTTTGGCGGCTCGGACAATGACACCCTGGACGGCGGCACCGGGTCCGACGACTTTGTGTTTTTGACCAGCATTGGTCCCAACAACGACGTTATCAACAATTTCGAGGTCAGCGTTGATCAGATCAAGTTCAAAGGCTCCGAGGTGAACAACATCTTTGATGTGCTCGCCATAATGTCCCAGGACGGCGCTGACGTGGTCATCACCGTCGCGGCCGGCAACACTATTACCCTGACAGACATCGACCTGAACGACCTGACAGCGGGCAATTTCCTGTTCGGCTGACGCGACGGGCGAGTTAAGATCAGGTTAACAGAAATCATTAAACTATTGATTTACAACACTTTTTCAAAGTGTCCACATGTGGACACCCTCACTCCAACTCCGACCCCACCATCGCCGAATGGGTCAGCAGACCCATCACATAGGGTGCGACTGACCTGAAACAGACCAGCGTGAACCCCTCCCCCTGCCGCCAGAACGCCGCCGCCACCTGCGCCGCCCGGGTCCGCCTGATCTCACCCGGCTCCAGCCTGTCCAGATCAACCGGGCACAGCTTGCGGATCACCTGATCCGCCCGCTCCCCCTCAATCCGGAACACCGCCCGGGCATCCGAAACCACCGCTGCCAGATGATGCTGCCCGGCCAAGGCCGCGCCAATCCCCTCCATCGCCGCCCCGGTCCGATCATAGGACAGGATCAGCAGGTATTCATCCGGGCTCATCCAAGCCGCCGCACAGTCACCCTGAACCTCGATCCGCCGCTGCCCCGGAACGCCAGTTCCTGTCACGCCCCGTATCGCCGCCTCCAGCCCCGCAACGCCCGGCTTGGCCCGCAAGGAAATCATCCCCAGCGGCCCAATCTCCCGAACCTTTGCAAACCCGTTGAAAGTCGCCCCGCCCAGTGCCGATATTGGATCAGACATTTTGCTGAACCCCTTCCTTGTCATAGAACACCGGATCGACAACCTTGGCCTTCACCGTGCCCCCGGTCACCGTGTTGAACTCGACCACATCGCCCATCCGGCCCAAGCCCCCCACGATCAACCCCATCGCAATCCCCTTCTTCAAGGTCGGGCTGAAATAGGTCGACGTGACCCGCCCTTGGGTGTTCCTCTGCCCGTTCCCATTCATTCCTTCGGCTATGATATAGGCCCCATCGGGAATGACCGACCCATCCAGCGTCTCGAACCCTGCCAGCGTCCAGCGGTCGGCGCGGGACAGATAGGTCCGCTCCTGCCCTCGCTTGCCCAGATAATCCGCCTTCTTCTTCGATATCGCCCAACCCAGGTTCAGATCCTGCGGGATGACGGTTCCATCCGTCTCGTCCCCGATCATGATGAACCCCTTCTCGGCCCGCATGATATGCATGGCCTCGGTCCCGTAAGGCATCACTCCAAAAGCGGCACCGGCCTCCACCAGCTTGTCCCACAGCGCCCGCCCCTGTCCGGCGGGAACGGCGATTTCATAGCTGAGTTCCCCCGAAAAGCTGATCCGATGCACCCGCACCGGCAGCCCACCCAAGGTCCCATCGGCAAAGGTCATGAACGGCATCGCTTCGGCGCTGACATCCATCCCGCCCAACGCCTCCAACACCTTGCGCGCCTTGGGGCCCGCCACGGCGATCTGGGCATATTGCTCGGTCACATTGGCCACATAGACCTGCCAATCCCACCATTCGCACTGCAACCAGTCTTCCATATGGGCATGGATACGGTCGGCACCACCGGTCGTGGTGTGGCAAAGCCAAGTATCCTCACTCAGCCGGATGACCACGCCGTCATCGGACAGAAAGCCGTTCTCGTTGCACATCAGCCCATAGCGGCACTTGCCAATCCCAAGGGTCGACATGACCCCTGTGTACAGCATGTCCAGAAACCGCCCCGCATCCGGCCCCTTGACGATCAACTTGCCCAGGGTCGAGGCATCCAGCAGCCCCACATTGGCACGGGTGTTCAGGATCTCCCGCTCCACCGCCTGCGCGTGGTTTTCCCCACCGCGCGGGAAGCAATAGGGCCGCCGCCACAACCCGACAGGCTCGAAATAGGCTCCGTTCGCCTGATGCCAGGCATGGATCGGCGTGCCGCGCATCGGCTGGAAAATCTCGCCACGGCTTTCACCGGCAAGGGCACCGAACACGACGGGGGTATAGGGCGGCCGGAATGTCGTGGTGCCCACCGCCGGAATCGGAGCGTTCAGCGCATCTGCCAGCACCGCCAGCCCGTTGATGTTGCTCAGCTTGCCCTGATCCGTCGCCATGCCCAGCGTGGTGTAACGCTTGGTATGCTCGACACTCTCATAGCCCTCACGGGCGGCCAGTTGCACATCCGAAACCTTCACGTCGTTCTGATAATCCAACCACATCTTTGATTTCAGCGCAGTCCCCGCCCCCTGCGGCATGATCCACACCGGCTCCGGCTGCGCCAAACCATCCCCATTGGCGGCCCCAACACAGATCACCATCCCCGCACCGTCATGGCCGGTAGGTGGCCGTGTCGCGTCGGGGCGGAAATGGCTGTGTGCCTCATCCCAGAGCAGCTTGCCGCCGCAATGGCTCCACAAATGCACCACCGGCGACCATCCGCCCGACATGGCGACGGACTCACAGGCGATCTCCTCCAGTACGGCACCCTCGCCCGCCTGCATGCACAACGCAACACCCGTGACGCGCTTGCCACCTTTGACCTTGGCGATGCCCTTGCCCGTCTCGACCCTGATGCCCAAGGCCCGTGCGCGGTCCACCAGAACACCCGACACCTGTGTCCGCGCATCCACGATGCAGGGCACGGCCAAACCGGCCTCTTTCAACGCAATCGCGGTCATATAGGCGTCGTCATTGTTGGTCACGACAACCGTCCGGTCACCGGGACTGACGCCATAGCCCAGAACATAATCACGCACCGCCGAGGCGAGCATGACCCCCGGAATGTCATTCCCGGCAAAGGACAAGGGCCGTTCGATCGCGCCAGTCGCCGCGATAATCTGTTCCGCCCGGATACGCCACAGCCGGTGCTTGGGGCGCCCGTCACCCGGCGTATGATCGGCCACCTTTTCATCGGCCAAGACATAGCCGTGGTCATAAACCCCCGCCGCCATGCAGCGCAGGCGCATCCGGACATTCTTCATCCCACCGAGGGTTTGCACGGTGGTCTTGACCCAGTCGCGCGCCGCCTCGTCGCCGTCCACAACCGCCCGGCCACCCCAATGGGCGGTCTGCTCCAGCACCAGAACCCGCTTGCCTGCCTGCGCGGCCTGCAAGGCTGCCTCGAGCCCGGCCATCCCGCCACCGGCAACCAGAACGTCGCAGTGGGCATAGGCCTGTTCATAACGGTCGGAATCATGCCCCTTGGGTGCCTTGCCCAGACCCGCTGACTTGCGGATGACAGGTTCAAAGACATGCTTCCACGCCGCGCGAGGGTACATGAAGGTCTTGTAGTAGAACCCGCCCGGCAGGAACCTCGCCGCAAGATTGTTGACGACGCCCACGTCAAACTCCAGGCTCGGCCAATGGTTCTGGCTGGCAGCCTTCAACCCTTCGAACACTTCGGTTGTGGTGGCTCGCTGATTCGGTTCGAACTGCCCGCCTTCGCCCATGTTCATCAGGGCATTGGGCTCCTCAGCCCCGCTTGCGACAATGCCACGCGGACGGTGATACTTGAACGAACGGCCGACCAGCATCTGGTCATTGGCCAGCAATGCGGCGGCCAGGGTATCCCCGGCAAAGGCGCGCAACTGCTTGCCATTGAACGAAAACCCTAAGGCCTTGGCGCGGTCAATGAACCGGCCACCCTTCATCAAACGGGTGCTCATCTCAAAACCCCTTCCAGTCGGGCCGTTTGGCCTTGATCTTGTCCACCAGATCGGCGGGCGGCCCCGAGGATT
>CAMDHB010000064.1 GCA_945897655.1 Pseudorhodobacter antarcticus | reverse complement strand
TGCCGCGGCATGGTCGCTGCAGCGCGCGGTCAAGATCAACAAGACCCCGGCCTTCATCCTGAACCAGTTTGGCTGGTCGGCCGAAAACGTGGACACCATGATCACCGCTTCGGGCGACACGCTGACCTTGAAGGTCGACAAACCCTATGCGCCGACCTTCCTGTACAACTGCCTGACGGCGGGTGTGGCCTCGATCTTGGATGCTGAAGTGGTCAAGACCCACGACGTGGACGGCGACATGGGTGGCGTCTGGCTGAATTCCAATTCGGCAGGCTCGGGGGCGTATACCCTGAAAAGCTTCAAACCGAACGAAGGCTACATTCTGGAAATGCGCCCCGGCTACTGGCGCGGCGATGCCAAGATTGCCAAGGTCTTCATGATGCACGTCCCCGAAGCTGCAACCCAGCGTTTGCAGCTTGAAAAGGGAGACATTGACCTTGCCCGCACCCTGACCCCGGTCGAGATTGAGGGGATGGCAGGCAATGCCGACGTGAAGATCCAGAAGGATGTGGGCGGGCAGATCTATTATCTGTCCTTCAACCAGAAGGTCGAACAGAACAACAACGCCAAGTTCCTGGACGCAATGCGCTGGGCGATTGATTATCAGGGCATGGCCGACACCATCATGAAGGGCACGGTCATCCCGCACCAGTCCTTCCTGCCGCAGGGCTATCTGGGTGCGCTGACCGATCTGCCTTATTCGTTGGACATCGAAAAGGCCAAGGCGCTGCTTGCGGAATCTGGTCTGACGGCACCAACCGTCAAACTGTCGGTCCGCAACTCGGCTGACCGCATGGACGTTGCGCAGTCGATCCAGAACACCTTCGGTCAGGCCGGGATCACCGTTGAACTGGACGTGGGCGAAGGCGCCGACCAGTTGAAAGCCTACCGCGCCCGTCTGCATGATGCGACGTTGCAAACCTGGGGGCCGGATTACCCCGATCCGAACACCAACTCGTCCACCTTCGCCGAGAACCCCGACAACTCGGATGAGGCGAACAACACTGGCTACCTCGCATGGCGCAACGCCTATGACCCGGGTGCGATGACGGCAGAATCGCAGGCCGCCGTTCTGGAACGTGACCCGGCCAAGCGGGTCGAGATGTATGCGGCCCTGCAGATCAAGCACCGCGAAACCTCGCCCTTCATCGTGATGTTCCAGCAGGCGCGCAACACCGGCGTGCGCTCAAACGTGCAGAACTTCTACACTGGTGGCGCGGTCGATGCCGCGGCCTACTGGCTTGTGACAAAGTAAGGTATTGGCGCGTCCCCGAAAGGGGGCGCGCCTTATCCAATGGCAGATACCGATCTGAACGATGCTGCGCCCTCGCGCGTCACCCGTCTTGCCAAACAGGCAGGCGGGACGGTGTTCACATTGCTGATCACCTTCATCGGCCTGCTGGCGGTGACATTCTTCATCAGTCGCGTGGTGCCGACCGACCCCGTCATGTCGATCCTGGGCGAACGGGCAACGCAGGCGCAAATTGACGAGACGCGCACGGCGCTGGGTCTGGACCGGCCCATGTGGGAACAGTTCGGCATTTATGTCTGGGATGCGCTGCATGGTGACCTTGGCACCTCGATCCGCACAAAGGAACCGGTGATCGATGAGATTGCCCGCTATTTCCCCGCCACGCTGGAACTGTCGACCATCGCCACGATCATCGGCATGCTGATCGGCGTGCCCGCAGGCATTCTGGCTGCGACCAAACCCGGATCCCTGTTTGACCAGATCGTGCGGCTTGTGGGCCTGATGGGCTATTCCATGCCGGTGTTCTGGCTGGGCTTGATGGGGCTTTTGATCTTTTATGGCCAGTTGGGCTGGGTCGGCGGGCCGGGGCGGCTGGATGCCGCCTATGACATGATGATGCAGTTCGAGGTTGAGCCCTACACCGGCATGATCCTGGTCGACACGCTGCTGAATGGCCGCTGGGACATCTTTCAGAACGCCCTGTCCCACATCATCCTGCCCGCTGCCCTGCTGGGGTACCTGTCGATGGCCTATATCAGCCGGATGACCCGCAGCTTCATGATGAACGAATTGGGTCAGGAATACATCACCACGGCCCGGGTCAAAGGCATGCCCGAAGGCCGGGTGATCTGGGTCCATGCCCTGAAAAACGTCATGGTGCCGCTGATCACGGTTGTCGCGCTGTCCTATTCCTTCCTGCTGGAGGGCGCCGTGCTGACCGAAACCATCTTCGCCTGGCCCGGTCTTGGCCGCTATATCACCGACGCGCTCTTGGTGGCCGACATGCCCGCCGTGCTGGGCGGGACAATCGTGGTGGGGGCGGTCTATATCGGGATCAACATGTTCTCGGACCTTTTGTACCGGCTTGTCGACCCGAGGGCGAAATGATGCGCAACCAGACCACTTTCGCGGGCCTTTGGTTCAAGGGAAAAATGACATGACCTTGACTGAATGGCTGCGCGACCCCAACCCTACATCCCGCCTGCAATCGCGGATGGCGCAAAGCTATCTGTCCTGGCTGCGGATGAAGCGGAACAAACTGGCGATGATCGGGCTCTTGATCACCGTGGCGCTGGTCCTGATGGCGATCTTTGCGCCCATGCTGGCACCCTATGACCCGATCACCCAGAACCTGCAGGAACGCCTGCAACCGCCCCTGACTTCGGGCCACTGGCTCGGCACCGATGACTTTGGCCGCGATATCTGGACGCGCATCCTATATGGCTCGCGCATCACGCTGTACATCGTGCTGCTGGTCATTCTGACAGCACCGGTCTTTGGCCTGCTCGTCGGCACCGTCGCAGGCTATTTCGGCGGCTGGGTCGATCAGGTCCTGATGCGGATCACCGACATCTTTCTGGCGTTCCCCAAGCTGATCCTGGCCTTGGCGCTGGTTGCGGTTCTGGGGCCGGGGATGGTCAACGCCGTCTTGGCCATCGCCATCACCTCCTGGCCGCCCTATGCAAGGGTGGCGCGGGCTGAAACGCTGACGGTGCGCAATTCCGACTATATCGCGGCGGTCAAGTTGCAGGGCGCGGGGCCCATGCGCGTGATCTGGGGTCATGTGATGCCCATGTGCCTGCCCTCGGTCATCATCCGGGTGACGCTGGACATGGCGGGCGTGATCCTGACAGCGGCGGGTCTGGGCTTCCTTGGCCTTGGCGTCCAGCCGCCCGTGCCGGAATGGGGGTTGATGATCAGCGCCGGGCGCAAGTTCCTGTTCGAACAATGGTGGGTCGCCACCATGCCGGGCCTTGCCATCTTCATCGTCTCGCTGGGCTTCAACCTGCTGGGCGACGGCCTGCGCGACGTGCTTGACCCGCGGAGTGCCGGCAGATGACCCTGCTCAGCGTCCGCAACCTGCGCGTCACCTTTGACACCGAAACCGGCCCGGTTGAGGCGGTTCGCGGCGTGTCCTTT
Organism: Pseudorhodobacter antarcticus; assembly: GCA_945897655.1. GTDB lineage: Bacteria > Pseudomonadota > Alphaproteobacteria > Rhodobacterales > Rhodobacteraceae > Stagnihabitans. The sequence continues at coordinate 8,576 of CAMDHB010000064.1, read as the reverse complement.
GACCTTGGCCGCGAACGGCTGGGGATCGTCGGCGAAAGTGGCTCGGGCAAGACCATGACAGGCCGCTCGATGCTGCGCCTGATCCGCCCCCCGGGCCGGATTGAAGCAGACGCCATGACCTTTGACGGCACCGACCTGATGGCCGCGACGGAAACCCAGATGCGCGCCCTGCGCGGCCCCCGCATGGCAATGGTGATGCAGGACCCGAAATACTCGCTGAACCCCGTGATGAAAGTCGGCGCCCAGCTGATGGAGGGTCTGCACCAGCGCGACCGCGTCGGCCGGACCGAGGCCTATGCCAAGGCCGTCGCCGCCCTGAACGCCGTGCAAATCCGCGACCCCGAGCGGGTGATGGAAGCTTATCCCCACGAACTCAGCGGCGGCATGGGCCAGCGGGTGATGATCGCCATGATGCTGATCCCGAACCCCGACCTGCTGATCGCCGATGAACCAACCTCCGCTCTTGATGTGACCGTTCAGGCCGAGGTGCTGTCTATCCTTGACGGATTGGTCCGCGACCGGGGCATGGGCCTCATTTTCATCAGCCATGACCTGCGGCTGGTCGCCCGGTTCTGTGACCGCGTGCTGGTCATGTACAAGGGCCGCGTGGTCGAAGAGGTGGCGGCGCGCGACCTGTTGAACGCGCGTCACCCCTATACCCAAGGCCTGCTGAACTGCCTGCCCCGTATCGGCGGCAACCGTGGCCCGCTGCCCGGCCTTGACCGCACCGCAGAATGGGCCCGCTGATGTCCTTGATCGAAATTGACAACCTGTCCGTCACCTTCGACACCGCCGGCCGTCGCGTGCGCGCCGTGCAAGAGGTCAGCATCAAGGTTGACGCCAAGGCCAGCTTTGGCCTTGTCGGCGAAAGCGGCTCTGGCAAAAGTACCATCCTGCGGGCGATCTGTGGCCTTGCCCCCATCACCGGCGGTCAGGTCCGCATTGGCGGCGAGGTGGTCAAATCCCCGCGCAGCAAGGCCTTTTCGGCGCAGGTCCAGATGGTGTTCCAGGACCCCTATGCCAGCCTGCACCCCCGCCACACCATCGACCGCACCCTGTCTGAACCCTTGGCCATCCACGGCATCCCCGACACCGACACCCGCGTGATGACCGCGCTTGCCGATGTCGGCCTGCCCACCAGCTTTCGCTTCCGCTATCCGCACCAACTGTCCGGCGGCCAGCGCCAGCGCGTCGCCATCGCCCGAGCCTTGATGCTGAAACCCCAGATCCTGCTGCTGGACGAACCCACCTCCGCCCTTGACGCCTCGGTTCAGGCCGAGGTCCTCAACCTCCTCGCCCGCCTGCGCGATGAACGCGGCCTGACCTTCCTGATGGTCAGCCATGACCTTGCCGTCATCGACCACATGTGTGACCGGGTTTTGGTCATGCAACACGGCCGCGCGGTCGAGGAGTTGTCGCGCGAAGCCCTCGCCACCGCCCAGATGCAAACCGACTACGCCCGCAGCCTGTTCGCAGCCTCGGCCGACCGGATGCTTGGGGGCTAGAAGTTCCAGTTTCACTCGGACATAAACATCCCACGGGGGCTTGGGGGTTTGAAACCCCCAATCCTGCGCCAGCCAAAGGAAACACCATGTTCCCCACCTTCGACGGCCATAACGACATCCTGTTCCGCCTGCTGAAAGACCCGGCCAAACGCGAGGCGATCTGGCTGACGGGGGAAGGCAAGGGCCATCTGGACCTGCCCCGCATGATCAAGGGCGGCTTTGCCGGTGGGTTCTTTGCCATCTACATCCCCTCGCCGCATGACGACGATGATGTCGACTATCAGCAGATCATGGCCAACCCGCCCTACCGTTTGCCCTTGCCCAACCTGATCGGGGCCGAAGCGGCGCAGCCTGTGGCCCTGGCCTTGGCCGGATACCTTCTGTGGATGGAACGCGCCTCGGGCGGCAAATTTCGCATCGTGCGGACCGTGGCCGAAATCCGTGATTGCATGGCCCACGGCATCATCGCCGGGATCATGCACATGGAGGGGGCCGAGGCGATTGGCGAGGATCTGGACGCGCTGCACAGCTTTCATGCCATGGGCCTGCGGTCGATCGGGCCGGTCTGGTCACGGCCCACGATCTTTGGCCACGGCGTGCCCTTCGCCTTCCCCTCCAGCCCCGATACCGGCGACGGGCTCACGGCAGCGGGCAAGCGGCTGATCAAGGAATGCAATTCGCTGAAAATCCTGATCGACCTGAGCCACCTGAACGAAAAGGGTTTTGACGACGTGGCGGCCCTGTCCGACGCCCCGCTGGTCGCCACCCATTCCAACGCCCATGCCGTGACCCCCACCAGCCGCAACCTGACCGACCGGCAACTGGCCGTGATCAAGCACAGCGGCGGCATGGTCGGCCTGAACTTCGCCACCTCTTTCCTGCGGCGCGACGGGGCGCAATCGGCGGATATGGGGTGGGAGGATGTCTTGGCCCATCTGGACCATTTGCTGGAGCATCTGGGCGAAGACCATGTCGGCATGGGGTCCGACTTTGACGGCGCGACGGTGCCACAGGGCATCGGCGATGTGACCGGCCTGCCCGCCCTGCAACAGGCGATGATGGACCACGGCTATGGCACCGCGCTGATGAAAAAGCTGACCCATGAAAACTGGTTGCGCGTGCTCGGTCGCACCTGGGGCGGCTAAGGCACGCGCCTTTCCACTTGCCAGCCCAGCCCCCTGCGGGCTAGTCTGAATCCGTCAGTCCGGGAGAATCCAGTCCCAAACTGGTGCCGAAGGAGCAACCGCCCCGGTAAACTCTCAGGCGCAAGGACCGTTCTGACAACGACACTCTGGAGAGTGGCGCGCATGCGCCCGCCGAAGGGATAATGATCTCAGGCGTCCCGTTCGGGACAAGGGCAGAGGGGGCAACGGGCGGTGGGTTTCCCCACCTGACGCTGCTTGGAGGTTGGGCTGTTGAGTGATTTGTTGAAACTGGCGCTGCACGATCTGCATGTCGCCCTTGGTGGCCGGATGGTGCCCTTTGCGGGCTATGACATGCCGGTGCAATACCCTGCCGGGGTGCTGAAGGAGCATCTGCACACCCGAACGGCGGCGGGTCTGTTCGATGTCAGCCACATGGGTCAGGTCATCCTGCGGCCCAAGGGAACCCTGCGCGATACCGCCCTTGCCTTCGAAACCTTGATGCCGGTCGATGTGCTGGGGCTGGCGGTCGGGCGGCAGCGTTATGGCATGTTTTTAGGCGCTGATGGCGGCATTCTGGACGACCTGATGTTCGCCAACCGGGGGGACCACATCTTTGTCGTGGTCAACGCCGCCTGCAAGACTGCCGACATCGCCCACATGACGGCCCAGCTTTCGGGTGCCTGCGACGTGATCCCGGTCACTGACCGCGGCCTTCTGGCCCTGCAAGGCCCGCTGGCAGAGGTGGCGCTTGCCCGCCTTGTGCCCGGGGTCGCCGCGATGCGCTTCATGGATGTGGCCTATCTGACTTGGCAGGGCGCCGAACTCTGGATTTCCCGCTCCGGCTACACAGGCGAGGACGGGTATGAGATTTCGGTCCCCGCCGCCCATCTGCAACCCTTTGCCGAGGCCTTGCTGCACCAACCCGAAGTCATGCCCATCGGCCTTGGCGCCCGCGACAGTTTGCGGCTTGAGGCTGGCCTTTGCCTTTACGGCCATGACATCGACACAACCACCAGCCCGGTCGAGGCGGGCTTGACCTGGGCAATCCAAAAGGCCCGGCGTGCGGGCGGCGAACGCTCCGGCGGCTTCCCCGGGGCTGACCGCGTGCTTTACGAACTGGCCCACGGCCCCGACCGCCTGCGCGTCGGCCTGCGCCCCGAGGGCCGCGCCCCAATGCGCGAGGGTACACCCCTGTTTGCGGGCGCAGAGCCGGTTGGCTCCATCACATCAGGCGGCTTTGGCCCCTCGGTCGGCGCCCCCATTGCGATGGGCTACGTCGCCGCCCGCCATGCCGCCACCGGAACCCCTTTGCTGGCCGAACTGCGCGGCAAGATGCTGCCCGTCGTCACCGCCCCCATGCCCTTTCACCCCACCACCTACAAACGCTGAGGAAGACATGAAATACACCAAAGATCACGAATGGCTGCGCGTTGACGGCGATCTGGTCGTTGTCGGCATCACCGAACATGCCGCCACCGCGCTGGGCGATGTCGTCTTTGTCGAACTGCCGGAAATCGAAACCGTCGTGGCTGAGGGTGACGAGGTCGTAGTGATCGAAAGCGTCAAGGCCGCCTCCGACATCCTGGCCCCCACAGCGGGCGAGATTGTCGAGGTCAACGAACTTCTGGTCGACAACCCCGGTCTAGTGAACGAGGACCCGCTGGGTGCCGCGTGGATTTTCAAGATGAAGCTGGATGATCTGGGGGTCTTGGATGATTTCATGGACGAGGATGAATACAACGACCTTATTGGCTGACCCGAGCACCAATCTTCCGTGAAAACTCTGACCGGACCCGGCGTCATTGCCTATTGGAGACCTGCATGTCCTTCACCCCTGTCGATTACGACCCCTACGATTTCGCCAATCGCCGCCATATCGGCCCGTCGCCCAGCGAAATGGCCGCCATGCTGGAATCGGTCGGCGTTCCCTCGCTGGACGCGTTGATCGTTGAAACGGTCCCCGCCACGATCCGGCAAAAGGTGCCGCTGGCTTGGGCACCCCTGTCCGAACAGGACCTCCTGGCCCGGATGCGCGCCGTGGCCGCCCGCAACAAGGTGATGACCAGCCTGATTGGCCAAGGCTATTACGGCACCGTCACCCCCCCGGCGATCCAGCGCAACATCCTGGAAAACCCGGCCTGGTACACCGCCTATACCCCCTACCAACCCGAAATCGCCCAAGGCCGGTTGGAGGCTTTGCTGAACTTTCAGACAATGGTGGCCGATTTGACCGGCCTCCCCGTGGCCAATGCCAGCCTGCTGGATGAGGCGACGGCGGCAGCCGAAGCGATGACGATGGCCGAGCGTGTTGCTAAATCCAAGGCCCGTGCCTTCTTTGTCGATGAGGGATGCCACCCCCAAACCATCGCCGTGATCCGAACCCGGGCCCTGCCCTTGGAGATTGAGGTGATCGTAGGCCCACCCGAGGCTTTGGAGCCGGCCCGCGTCTTTGGTGCGATCTTTCAATATCCGGGCACACTGGGCCATGTCCGCGATTTCACCGCCGAAATCGCCGCCCTGCATGGCGCAAAGGCGATTGCCATCGTCGCGACCGACCTGCTGGCGCTCTGCATGCTCAAGGAACCCGGCGCGATGGGGGCCGATATTGCGGTGGGGTCGTCCCAACGTTTTGGCGTGCCGATGGGCTATGGCGGCCCCCATGCCGCGTTCTTTTCCTGCAAGGACGACTTGAAACGGTCGATGCCGGGCCGAATTGTCGGTGTCTCGGTCGACGCCCGGGGAAACAAGGCCTACCGGCTGTCCCTGCAAACCCGCGAACAGTACATCCGCCGCGAAAAGGCCACCTCCAACGTCTGCACCGCACAGGCCCTGTTGGCCGTCATGGCCAGCATGTACGGCGTGTTCCATGGGCCCAAGGGCTTGCGCGCCATTGCCGAACGGGTGCATTTCATGACCAACCGCCTGGCCCGTGCGCTCAAGGCGGCAGGGGCCAAGGTATCCCCAAAGGCATTTTTCGACACGATCACCATCGAGGTCGGCGTGGGTCAGGCCGGTATCCTCGCCGCCGCCCGGCATGAGGGCTTGAACTTCCGCAAGATCGGATCAGACCGCGTCGGCATTTCCCTGGACGAGACGACCGATGAAAAGGTCCTCATCCGCGTCCTGCGCGCCTTTGGCATCGACGGCGTGCCGCCCCACAGGGCGATGCTCAGCTTCCCCGAGACGCAGCTGCGCGATACCGCCTTCATGACCCACCCCGTGTTCCACATGAACCGCGCAGAATCCGAAATGATGCGCTACATGCGCCGCCTCTCTGACCGCGATCTGGCGCTGGATCGGGCGATGATCCCGCTGGGCTCCTGCACCATGAAACTGAACGCCGCGGCCGAGATGATGCCCATCACCTGGCCCGAGTTTTCCTCCCTCCACCCCTTCTGCCCACCCGATCAGGCCCTGGGCTACCGCGAGGCGATCGAGGATCTGCGGGAAAAGCTGTGCGAAATCACCGGCTATGACGCCTTCTCGATGCAGCCCAACTCGGGGGCTCAGGGCGAGTATGCGGGCCTGTTGACCATCCAAGCCTATCACCGCGCACGCGGGCAGGGGCACCGCAAGGTCTGCCTGATCCCGGTATCGGCCCACGGCACCAACCCGGCCAGCGCCCAGATGGCGGGGATGCAGGTGGTGGTGGTCGGCTCCATGCCCAATGGCGATGTGGATATCGAGGATTTCCGGGCCAAGGCCTCCGCAGCGGGGGGGAACCTCGCTGCCTGCATGATCACCTATCCGTCGACGCATGGCGTGTTCGAGGAGACTGTGCGCGAGATTTGCCAGATCACCCATGAATTCGGCGGCCAGGTCTATCTGGACGGCGCCAACATGAATGCCATGGTCGGGCTTGTGAAACCGGGTGAGATTGGGTCGGACGTGTCCCACCTGAACCTGCACAAGACTTTCGCGATCCCCCACGGCGGCGGTGGTCCCGGCATGGGGCCCATCGGCGTCAAGGCGCATCTGGCCCCCCACCTGCCCGGCCACCCCGCAACCGGCGGGGCGGAGGGGCCGGTGTCGGCGGCACCTTACGGTTCGGCGTCGATCCTGCTGATCAGCTGGGCCTACTGCCTGATGATGGGGGGCGAGGGGCTGACGCAGGCGACGCGGGTGGCGATCCTGAACGCCAACTATATCGCGGCGCGGCTGAAGGGGGATTATCCGGTGCTGTTCATGGGCAACCGGGGCAGGGTGGCGCATGAATGCATCCTCGATACCCGGCCCTTTGCGGACGCGGGGGTCACGGTGGATGACATCGCAAAACGGCTGATCGACAACGGCTTCCATGCCCCGACCATGTCCTGGCCGGTCGCTGGCACCCTGATGGTGGAGCCTACGGAAAGCGAGACCAAGGCCGAGATTGACCGCTTCATCACCGCCCTGCTGGCCATCCGCGAGGAGATCCGGGCGGTCGAGGCAGGCGATATCAAGGCCGAAGACTCCCCCCTCCGCCACGCCCCCCATACGGTCGAGGATCTGGTGGCCGACTGGACCCGCAGCTACCCCCGCGAACAGGGCTGCTTTCCGCCCGGGGCCTTCAGGGTCGACAAGTATTGGCCGCCGGTGGGCCGCGTCGACAACGTCTTTGGCGACCGAAATCTGATCTGCACCTGCCCCCCGCTGGAGAGTTATCTGGCGGCAGCAGAGTAAGAAACAGAAGCGTCCACATGTGGACACTTTGGAAAGGCAAGCCTTATCAGAGGCTTGCCTTTTTTCATTAACCAGGTGGAAAGGTTTTGGCTTTTTCTTTCCGATCAAGGTGCTTGACCACGGCCGCCTCAATGCCAAGGGCAAGGAAGAATGGGCCCACTACAGCGCCTAACCAACCTGCCATTGACGGGCCATAAGTCAGTGCCACTTCGATAAGGAAAGGCCCAGATTCGCGCAGGAAATTGGCAACCGACGGACCGAATAAGTCGTACGCCACTTTTCCGGCAAAACCGCCGACAGCCGTGACAGCCACACCGCGCGCTATTGCAGGCCCATGTGCCGATGCAATCTGACCGATCAGTCGCAACAGGCCATAGTGTTTCGCTTCCACGGCGACTTGCTGAGCGACGGGGTCTTCAACTGACTGTAGGCGCTGTTCCATTGCGCGAGAACGTGGGCCGTTGGCGTCGGAATCTTTGATGATCTGTTCCGACAAGGCGGCATGTGCGTGGCTAGGGTCCGGGGCCGTTGGGTTCTGGCGCGCCTTGTTTACGCGCGCGACCAGCACCTCAACCTCGGCATGGCCAAGCGTCAGACCGGGGCCGCGATTGATAACATCGTCCAGCGCATTGGCGACATCCTCAGAATAGCGCACGCCGTCTTCGATACCACGATTGGCGCGGGCGGTCAGGTCCTCGATTTCCAGATGGATCGAGACAAGGTCCAACTCTTCAAACGGCTTTGCGATCAGGTCTGCAACGATACGGGATTTCGAGGCCAGACGCGGATAGATATTGCCCGCCTGACGTTCCAGCGCCGGGGCCTTTTCTTGCAACTGGCTGTGAAGCAGGCGTTTCAACCGCTCTTCCCGTTCGGCCTCGCTGGGCGGGTCGGCCTCCAATTCCAATTGGCCATTGATCAGGGCTGAGGGCAGCAGAGTGTCAGCATCGGGCGCAATGACTAGCCCCTCCGGCACCCATCCTTCCAAGGCCGCAAACAACCGCTGCGCCCGTTCGGCGGGGTCTTCGATCTCGGCTATGCCGGCGAATTCGGGCGGCGCGGCAAAGGGGGTGCCGTTGAAGGTTAGGCCGTCAAATCTTGGACTGGTGGCCAGCTTGGTGAGGGCGGGAAGGGGGCGCGGATCGGAGATTCGGGTGAACCTCAAGTCCAGCGTGGTGAGGGCGGTCAGGGGCGAGAGGGGGGCGAGGTCGGTGATCGGGGTGTCGCTCAGGTACAGCGAGGTGAGGGCGGTCAGGGGCGAGAG
>CAMDHB010000063.1 GCA_945897655.1 Pseudorhodobacter antarcticus | reverse complement strand
AACACCCGCGCCCCCCGCCCCGGCGCCACATTGTAAAAGTTGAGCGGCCGGATGACCCGCCCCTCCTGCTCGCAATACTGGATCATATCCTTCTGATCAAAGGCATGGTCCCCCAGCGTGACACAATCCGCCCCCGCCTCGAACAGGGCCTTGGCATGCTCCCCGGTCAGCCCGGCTCCTTGCGAGGCATTCTCGCCGTTCACCACGACAAAATCCAAACCCCAGGCCGCCCGCAAACCCGGCAACCTTTCGGTCACCGCAGCACGGCCCGCCCGGCCCATCACATCGCCCAAAAACAGTATTTTCATGGGGTTCGCTTAGGCCGAACCCTGCCCCCGATCAAGCGCAATCCATTAGGCAAGCAGCACCGCCACACTCTCCTCAACCGCCTGCAAACTCGTGTAGCGCGGGCTGTAACCAATCAACCGCCGCCCCTTGTCGATCGAATGGCAGGGGCTGCGCATGATATGCTCCCACGTCGCCACCGCATCCTCGGGTGCCACCCCCTTGGCCCAGTCGTCATACGGGGCATAGCTGATCTGCGGCGCATGCCCGAAATGCCGGAACATCGCCTCGGCATAGCCCCGCAAGCTGACCGCCTGCTCGGACACCGCGTTGAACGCCTCCCCTACTGAGGCCCCCCAATGCGTCAGGGCCCCCATCACGGCTTGGGCCACATCATCGGCATGGACATGATGCAGCGTCTCCAGCCCAAAGTTCGGCAAGACCAGCGGCTTGCCGTCGCGGATGTCGCGGAACACTTGGCTGTTGAAATGCCCCGCCGGGTTCAAGGGCGCCCATCCCGGCCCCACGATATGCCCGGGCCGGATCACCGTCGCCGGCAAATCGCCCCGCCGGGCCCGCGCCAAAAGGTCATCCTCGATGGCCGATTTCATCACCCCATAATCGCCAAACGGCGCCCGCGCATCCTCCTCCCGCGAGGGCGTGCTGGCCGATGGCCCGTGCACCCATATCGTCCCGATCGAGACGAAATGCTGCACCCGGCCCTGCAAGGCCCCCGCCAACATGGCGTTGCTCTCGGGCGTGAAGCAGATCATGTCGATCACGATATCGGGCGCCAAATCGGCCACCGCCGCACCAAAGCGCCCCGCCGCCTCCTCGGCCGCGCGGTCCATCACGATCTGGGTCACCTGCCCCCAGGCGGCATGGGGCAGATAGGGCCGCGAGGCCCCGCGTGAGATGTTTGTCACCTGATGCCCCGCCGCCACCAGTCTCGGCACCAGAAAGGTCCCCACATGACCCGCCCCACCGATGATCACCACCCTAGCCATGCCTCGCCCCCCCGCAATCCAAGATGGGCAAATTGCCCATCCTACAAGCCTTTCACAATCCCGACCGGCAGCCCCGCGTCAAGCCTGCAAGCTGGCCTGATACACAGCAAACTGCGCCGCAAAAGCCCGCTGAAACGCTGGACGCGCCGCCCCACGCGCCACGTAGTCGACCAGATTGGGGAACCCCACCAGCGCGTCCTGAAACCGGAACAGAACCCCCACCATCATCAGATCGCCCGCGCTGAAACCACCGTCCAACCAGTCCGCCCCGCCCAGATGCGCCGAAAGCTGGCCCAAACGGCGCGCCACCCGGCCGTGCACCATAGGCAACCGCGCCTCGGCCCAAGGCTGCCCTGCATCAAAGAACCGCGCCGTCTCCAACTCCAACAGCGCAGGCTCAACCGTGCTGACAGCCGCAAACATCCACGACACCGCCCGCCCCCGCGCCGCACCCTCTGGCAGCAACCCGCCAAACCGCTCGGCCACATGCAGCACAATCGCCCCCGTCTCGAACAGGGTCACCTCGCCATCCTCATAGGTCGGGATCTGGCCGAACGGTTGCCGCGCCAGATGCGCCGCCTCCTTCATCTCGGCAAATGACAAAAGCCGCACCTCATAGGCCCGCCCCACCTCTTCGAGCGCCCAGCGCACCCGCATATCGCGGGCCATGCCCCGCCCCCGGTCGGGTGAGGCGGCAAAGGCGGTGATCGTGGGGGTCATGGGGGGCTCCTTCTGACTTAAAGTCTCGGCACCACGCGGCGCAGGTCAAGACTTAATCTGAGGGGTTGAAACCTCCGGCCATCCGCTTTGTGGCCTTTGCGGTCATTGGCGAGGCGGCGTCCATACAAGCCCCACCTCATCATTGGCGATTGAACACGCGAGGACAACAGGCACTTCTGAAGCGCAGACGGAGAGGCAGATCCTTGCATTCCGATAAAGGCCCTGCGCCATCGCAACAAAGAAGCTCTCGGGCATCTCCGGGGTTTCGTCGTCGGGTTCCAACGCATGCTCACCACGGCCTCGAAGAGCAAAATCACCCAAGGCAAGACTGCGGCTTACGCTATGATTGAAAAGTGCTGCTTTCACAATGTCACCATTACTGATGGCCCGCGACAGATGTTGATAGCTCCAGTTTCGTGCCTCTTCCTGTTTGGCCAATGAATTTTCCAACGTATCTGCACAGACAGAGAGCACGCCGCCCTCGTGATCGAAGTAAAACGCCAGTGTCACGATTCGACCGGAAAGACCTCTGCTTGAAATCTGGTCAATAGCGCGCGCTATCACCTGATCGATTAAGTACTCTAGATAGCACATTTACGTCTCACTTGTTCAAGACATTGTCTTGTGTGCTTCTGACGGTTAGCACCAAACAGCAGCTTTTTCCGCATTGCAGCCCTTCAGGATAACTTCAAATTTGTCTTCAATCTGGCCCGAGGGAAATCTTCTAACCTAACGCAATCCTAATTCTTCTTGCCGGGTCTGGCCCTCAGCCCCCCGGACCCACAGCTGTGCCCCCCTTTTTGGGGTCGCCCAGCCAAATTCCTAACGCAAGGTTAATTTCCAAAACTCAACCCATTGATTTCAAACACTTCCCCAAAACGTCCAGATCTGGACGCCCCCACCCCCTTCCCCTCGTCCACCAAACCCCTATCTTGACCCCATGTTCCCCGCCCCCCTCACCCACTGGTTCGATACCCAAGGCTGGACCCTCCACCCCCACCAGTTGGACATGCTCGAGCGGGCCCAAGACCCCTCCACCCTCCTCATCGCCCCCACCGGCGGCGGCAAGACCCTGGCCGGGTTCCTTCCCTCCCTCGCCGAGCTTTCCACCCCAACCAAGGGCCTCCACACCCTCTACATCTCCCCCCTCAAAGCCCTCACCGCCGACATCCGCCGCAACCTGCGCCGCCCCGTCGAAGGCGCCGCCCTCCCCATTCGGATCGAAGACCGCACCGGCGACACCACCTACACCCAACGCCGCCGCCAACGCGCCGACCCGCCCCATATCCTGCTGACCACCCCGGAATCTCTTGCCCTCCTCCTCTCCTACGAAGACGCCCCCCGCATATTCGCGGGCCTACAACGCGTCATCATCGACGAAATCCACGCCCTGGCAGAAAGCAAACGCGGCGACCAACTGATGCTGCAAATCGCCCGCCTCGAAACCCTTGCCCCCGGCCTGCGCCGCGTCGGCCTGTCGGCCACCGTCGAAGACCCTCCCGCCCTTGCCCGCTTCCTCGGCCCTGCCACGCAAATCCGGCAGGCCGACCCCGGCCCTGATCCCGATATACGGATGCTGGTGACGAGCGCCCCCCCGCCATGGAGCGGTGGCGGCGGCAAATACGCCATCCCCGCCATCCTTGACCAGATCAAGGCCCACAAGATCACCCTGATCTTCCACAACACCCGCGCCCAGGCCGAGATTTTCTTCCACAACCTCTGGCTCGCGAATGAGGACCTTCTCCCCATCGGCATCCACCACGGCTCCCTCAGCCGCGAACAACGCGAACGGGTCGAACAGGCGATGGTCGCAGGGTCCCTTCGGGCAGTGGTCTGCACCGGCTCCCTCGACCTCGGCATCGACTGGGGCGATGTCGACCTCGTCATCCAGGTCGGCGCCCCGAAAAACGTCAAACGCCTTGTCCAGCGCATCGGCCGCGCCAACCACCGCTACAACGCGCCCTCCAAGGCGCTGTTGGTCCCCGCCAACCGCTTCGAAGTCGTCGAGTGCCAGGCCGCCCTCGAAGCCGTCCGCGCCCATGACCTTGACGGCGACCCCCGCGGCCCCGGCCCCCGCGATGTCCTATGTCAACACATCCTCGCCACCGCCTGCGCCGGCCCCTTCGATGCCACCCAACTTTACACCGAAGTCACCCACGCTGGCCCCTACGCCACCCTCGCCCGGCCCAACTTCGACGCCTGCCTCGATTTCGTGGCCACGGGCGGTTATGCCCTGCGCGCCTATGACCGCTGGCAACGCTTGATGATCCGCGACGGCAAATGGACCCTGCGCGACCCCCGCGCCGCCGCCCTGATACGCCAGAACCTCGGCACCATCATCGACATCGAAACGCTGAAGGTGCGGCTGAAGAACGCGACCCTTCTGGGCGAAATCGAGGAAACCTTTGCAGCCTCGCTGACCCCCGGCGACACCTTCCTGATCGGCGGCGAGATTGTCCGCTTCGACGGGTTGCGCGAAATGACCGTTCAGGTTTCCCGCGCCCCCGGCCGCGCCCCCAAGGTCGCCGTGTTCTCGGGGACCAAATTCGCCACCTCCACCCAACTCAGCCACCGCATCCTGACCCTGTTTCAGCAACCCGACTGGCCAAACCTGCCCGCCCACACCGCCCATTGGCTGCAACTGCAACGCGACACCTCGCGCCTGCCCGAACCCGACCGCCTGCTGCTGGAAAGCTTCCCCCAGGACGGCCACGAACACCTGTGCATCTACGGTTTCGCTGGCCGCAACGCGCAGCAAACCCTGGGCCTTCTGATTACCAAGGCGATGGAGGATCAGGGCCTTGCCCCCTTGGGCTTTGTCGCCACCGACTACGCCACCCTGATCTGGGGGCTGGAGCCCGTCACCGACGCTGCCCCCCTCTTCGACCTTGCCACCCTGCGCCAAGGCGTCGAAACCTGGCTCGCCGGCAATGCCGTGATGAAGCGCAGCTTCCGCAATGTCGCCCTGATTGCGGGCCTGATCGAACGCGCCAACCAAGGCCGCCGCAAATCGGGGCGGCAGGCCACCTTCTCCTCCGACATCCTTTATGACACCTTGCGCCGCTACGACCCCGACCACCTTCTCCTCAAGATCACACATGAGGAGGCGATGCGCGGCCTCGTCGATTTCTCCCGGGTTGAGGAGCTTCTCACCCGTATCGGCCCCCGCATCGACCTGATCCGCCTGCCCCGCGTCACCCCCCTCGCCGCCCCCCTGTTCCTTGAACCGGGCAAAGTTCCCATCCACGGCAGCGCCCGCGACCGCATCGCCGAAGATGCCGCCCGCCAGCTGCTGCGTGATGCCGGCCTCGACTGACCCTTTCACTCGGGCCCAAACATCCCCGCGCGGCGCGCCAGCCCGAGCCTGCTGGCCAAAGGCCAGAGGCGAGAATAAACAACGTGCCGCAGGCACTCCGCTTGATAACGCCGGTGACAAGGGCCAAACAGCGGCCATGACGCACCCCTTCACCCTCGGCCCCGCTCATCTCATCGCCCTGCCTTCGGGCGCCCTGCACTGGCCCCATGAAAACCTGCTGATCGTCTCCGATCTGCACCTCGGCAAATCCGAACGCCTTGCCCGGCGCGGTGGAGCCCTGCTGCCGCCCTATGAAACCCGCGCCACCCTGCAAAAGCTGGATCATGATATCGAGGCCACCACCGCCCGCCGCATCCTGTGCCTTGGCGACAGTTTCGATGACCTGACCGCCGCCGACAACCTGGCCGAGGAGGACCGCCTCTGGCTCACCCGCCTGATGGCCGGGCGGGAATGGATCTGGGTACAGGGCAACCACGACGCCGGGCCAGCCGCGATCGGCGGCACCCACCGGGCCGAGATCACCCTTGGCGGCCTGGCCTTCCGCCACATCGCCACCGCCGGGACGCCCGAGATTTCGGGCCACTATCACCCCAAGGCCCGCCTGCCCGGCAGTACCGCCCCGTGCTTCCTGATCGACACCGCCCGCGTCATCATGCCAGCCTATGGCGCCTATACCGGCGGCCTGTGGTGCGACCACCCCGACCTTGCCGCCTTGATGCAGCCCCGCGCACTGGCCGTGCTGACCGGTCGCCGCTGCCTTGCCCGCCCCATGCAGGGTTGACAACGCAACCTCCTTATGTAAGTATAATCTTATATAAGGAATCGCCTATGCTCGACACCACTCTTGTCGCCCTGTCCGACCCGACCCGCCGCGCCATCCTGTCACGGCTGGCCTTTGGTGAAACAACGGTGAACGACCTGGCCAAACCCTTTGCAATCAGCCAACCGGCCATATCGCAGCACCTCAAGGTGCTGGAAAACGCCGGCCTGATCCTGCGCCGCATCGACGGCACCCGCCGCCCCTGCCGCCTGGCACCACAGGCCCTGTCCGAACTGGACCAGTGGCTCGCCGCCTTTCGCCGCACGATGGAGATGAATTATTCCCGCCTCGACGCCCTTCTGGCCGAGGATTCACCCGGAAAGGACCAGACATGACCGCCATGACCCTTACCCTGCACGGCGACACTCAGGTGATCGTCACCCGCCGCTTTGCCGCCACGCCTGCCCGGTTCTTTGCCGCCCATACCGACCCTGTGCTGATGGCGCGCTGGATGACCGGCCCCGATGGCTGGGTGATGACCCATTGCCAGATCGACGCCCGCCCCGGCGGCACCATGCGCTGCGACTGGGCGCCCGAGGGTGGTGGCGAGGGTGCCTTTCACCTGACAGCCGAATTCCTTGCGGTAGAACCCCCCCACCGCATTGTTCATGTCGAACGCATGTACCTGCCCGACCCGACGCCAGACAACCATGTCGAGACGACCTTTGCCGCCGACGGCACGGGCACCCTTTTGACCATGATCATGACCCTGCCCGACGCCGCCACCCGCGAAATCATGCTGGCAACCGGCATGGAAGAGGGGATGGAGGCGAGCTATACCCGCCTCGAAGGCCAACTTTGACCCCGTAGGTCGGGGGTCACCCCGACTCCCTACGCCGTCAAACCCACCGGCTCAGGCAACCCGTTTGCCCGGCAGCAGGCCGTCAAGGTGTTGGCCAGCAGGCAGGCAATCGTCATCGGCCCCACACCACCTGGCACAGGGGTGATCGCCCCGGCCACGGCGGCGGCGCTCGCATAATGGACATCGCCCACCAGCTTTGCCTTGCCATCCCGTTCGATCCGATTGATCCCCACGTCGATCACTGTGGCCCCAGGCTTCACGAAATCGCCGGTGATCATCTCGGGCCGACCCACCGCCGCCACCAGAATGTCCGCCCCACGGCAGACGGCGGCCAAGTCCTTGGTCCGGCTGTGCGCAATCGTCACGGTGCAGCTGTCGCCTAGCAGCAGCTGCGCCATCGGCTTGCCCACGATGTTGCTGCGTCCGACGACAACCGCGCTCAGCCCGGACAGGGACCCATGATGATCCCGCAACATCATCAGGCAGCCCAAGGGCGTGCAAGGGACCATCGACTTTTGCCCCGTCCCCAGCAACCCGACGTTCGAGATATGGAACCCATCAACATCCTTGGCCGGATCAATCGTGTTGATGATCAACTCCGAATTCAGATGCCCCGGCAGCGGCAGTTGCACAAGGATCCCATGCACCTTGGCATCGGCATTCAGCCGGTGGATCAGGGCCAAAAGATCGGCCTCCGACGTATCCGCAGCCAGCCGATGTTCAAACGACGCCATGCCCACTTCAATGGTCGAGGCATGCTTGTTGCGCACGTAAACCTGGCTTGCCGGGTCCTCGCCCACCAGCACCACCGCCAGACCGGGGGTTATGCCCTGCACCTCGATCAGGCTGGCCACCTGGGCCTGCACCAAACCACGCACCTTGGCCGCAAAGGCCTTGCCGTCAATCACCGTCGCCGTCATCTGTTTTGCTCTCGATTGTATAAGGGGGTTACGCCGTGCGGCGCAGGCGCTGCAGCGTCAGCCAGAACGGGGCCGACAGCAGCGCGAAAAGACTGGGGGTTGCGGCAACGACGATCATCGACATCTGACCGCTGGTATAACCAGCCTTCAGGATCATCAGTGCGACCTCATACCCCACAAACAGCAACACCAAGGTGACCGCGACCGAAGTGGCCAGCAAGATCAGCGAAAAGAACCGAACGATCAGATCAGAAGCATGCGACATGGCCATTCCCTTCAATTGCCCTTCACGGTTCGACTTTACCTCAAACCAGCGGGTCTTGCACCACACATTGGTTCAATCAGCGGATGTGCCGGAACTTGGCCCCAACACCGCCTCTTCCCGTTCGATCGACCAGTCGATCAGCTTGCGCCACAGCTTTTCCAGCTTGTCGGGCGGCAATCCATTCGCCACGGCATGGGCACGCACCTTGGTGATCACATCTTCCACCCGGTCCTCGATCCGCGCGGGCAATCCGACACCCGTCTTGATCACCGCAGCCCGGTCGATATAGCTGACCCGTTCGGCAAACAGCACCACCAACTCGCCGTCCAGCCGGTCAATTTCGGCCCGGATCTCGGCCATTGTCGTGCAATCGGCGGCTGTTCTGGTCATTTTGGCACCTCGTTGTGGTGGCGCTCTGATACCACAGGACGCCACCAAGAACAACGAAGCGTCAGAACAAACCTTCGACATTGCCATCCGCATTCAGCCGGATCACTTCGGCGGACGGCACCTTGGGCAAGCCGGGCATCGTCATGATCTCACCACAGATCACCACGACAAAACCAGCCCCCGCCGACAGGCGCACTTCACGAACCGGCACGGTATGGCCCGTGGGCGCGCCGCGCACCGTGGGATCGGTGGTAAAGGAATACTGCGTCTTGGCCACGCAAATCGGCAAATGGCCATAGCCCGCCGCTTCCCAAGTCTTCAACTGGTCACGGATCGACTTGTCGGCAATCACCTCATCGGCGTGATAGATCCGCTTGGCGATGGTCTCGACCTTCTGGAACAAGGGCATGTCATCCGGGTAAAGCGGCGCAAAGTTCGACGGAGCCTCGGCCATGGCCACGACCTTGTGCGCCAGTTCTTCGATGCCGGCGCTGCCCATGGCCCAATGCTTGCACAGGATCGCCTCGGCGCCCTGTTCGGCGACATAGGCTTTGACAGCTGCAATCTCGGCATCGGTGTCGCTGTAGAAGTGGTTGATCGCCACAACGACCGGCACACCAAAGCTTTTGACGTTGCCGATATGGCGGCCCAGGTTAGGGCAGCCCTTTTGCACGGCGGCCACGTTCTCGGCCCCCAGATCGGCCTTTGCCACGCCACCGTTCATCTTCATGGCGCGGACAGTGGCGACGATCACAGCGGCAGACGGCTTCAACCCCGCCTTGCGGCACTTGATGTCAAAGAACTTTTCCGCCCCAAGGTCGGCCCCGAAACCGGCTTCGGTCACGACATATTCGCCCAACTTCAGCGCCGTCTTGGTCGCGATGACCGAGTTGCAGCCGTGGGCGATGTTGGCAAACGGCCCGCCATGCACGAAGGCGGGGTTGTTTTCAAGCGTCTGCACCAGATTGGGCTGCATCGCGTCCTTCAGCAGAACGGTCATGGCACCATCGGCCTTGATGTCGCGGCAGTAGATCGCCTTCTTGTCGCGGGTATAGGCCACGACGATATTGCCCAGACGGGTTTGCAGGTCTTCCAGATCGTTCGACAGGCACAGGATCGCCATGACTTCGGACGCAACCGTGATGTCAAACCCAGTCTGACGCGGAAAGCCGTTCGAGACGCCGCCCAAGGATACCACGATATCCCGCAGCGCGCGGTCGTTCATGTCCATCACCCGGCGCCACATCACGCGACGCTCGTCGATGTCCAGCGAGTTGCCCCAATAGATATGGTTGTCGATCATCGCCGACAGCAGGTTGTGGGCCGAGGTGATGGCATGGAAATCGCCCGTGAAGTGCAGGTTCATCTCCTCCATCGGCACGACCTGAGCGTAACCGCCACCCGCAGCCCCACCCTTCATGCCAAAGTTCGGACCAAGCGACGCTTCACGGATGCAAACCACGGCCTTCTTGCCAATGCGGTTCAGACCGTCACCCAAGCCCACGGTCGTCGTGGTCTTGCCTTCGCCTGCCGGGGTCGGGTTGATCGCGGTCACCAGGATCAGCTTGCCATCGGGGCGACCGGCCAGCGACTTGATGAACTCTTGCCCCACCTTGGCCTTGTCATGGCCGTAGGGCAGCAAATGCTCGGACGGGATGCCCAGCTTTGCGCCGATTTCCATGATCGGCTTTTTCTTGGCTTCGCGTGCAATCTCGATGTCGGTCTTGAAGGCCATGTCACTCTCCCAAAGGGGCCTTGGGGCCCGTTGCCGCGGTGATAGACCAGAAAACGTCAACCCCGAGTCGTTTTTCCGACTTCCCCCCACTCAAAATCGCCAGTTCCGGTTTCCGATCGGAAACTGCCGAACACGCACAGGGAAATTGGTCAACCCGGCCCCAGCGGCAATATCCCCGCAAGTTTAACAGTTCAGCAAGGTTTGTTTACCCTGACCGGCGACACTGGGGTCCTCACGTGTTTGAAGAGGGGTGCTTCAAATGCCAGACAGCATTTATGTTCTGGACTTGCAGGTGATCGGCGCCATGCTGGTGACGGTCAATGACTTTAGCGGTCGGGATTCCATTGTGGTGGATGGGGTCTATGACAAAACGGTTGAGATTTCGCTGGGCTGGGCTTCCCTGAGCGGCAAGGCGACATCGACAGGGGCCGCCTATTTCGGCCATGATGGGCTTTGGCACCGGCTGGTGGTGAATGGCCTGGTCGAAGACGCCTGTGGCAGCAACGGGCAGGACAATATCTTTGGCAATGAATTCGCGAACTGGCTGTGCGGCGATCAGGCCACAACCGGCCCGGGTGGCGACGACACCCTGCATGGCGGCGATGGTGATGACACGGTCTCGGGCGGTGCAGGCGATGACCGTATGTTCGGCGACGCTGACAACGACCAGCTTTTCGGGAACAATGGCGCAGATACCATCATCGGTGGCGCAGGTGACGATACTGTCACTGGCGGCGCCGGGGCGGATGTGTTGTCAGGGGGCGGATCGGCTGGCGATACCTTGTCCTATCAGACCTCCCCCTCGGGCATTCAGGTGAAACTGACCTTTGGCGCCAGCACAACAGGCAAAGGGGGCGACGCTGCACGGGATATCGTGGATGGGTTCCGCCATGTCATAGGGTCCGAGTTCGGCGACACGATCACCGATACCGTGATGCAAATCCTTGGTTCAGGCAACAATGCCAATGCCTTCTGGGGCAAACGCGGGAACGACAAGCTGTACCTCGGCGGTGGCAATGACACCGGGTATGGCGATGAAGGCAATGACCTGGTCATGGGCCATTTTGGCGATGACATGCTGTTTGGCGGCAGCAACAAGGATCGCCTTGTTGGCGGCTTTGGTCAGGACAGCCTGTCTGGTGGCACAGGTGCCGATCAGTTCCTGTTCAAATCCGCTGGGGAAAGCACGGCGGACCTCCCCGATGTCATCACCGATTTCATCGCGGCCGAAGGCGACAAGATCGACCTGCGCGCCATCGACGCGTCTTTGCTGCAGCGTGGCAATCAGACGTTCAACCTGATCGACACCGACTTTGGCCGTAACGCGGGCGAACTGCGGCTTGTCACAAGCGGGGCCGATCTGGTCGTTCAAGGCGACGTGAACGGCGATGCCATCGCCGACTTCGCGATCTTGTTGCGCAACATCACCACCCTGACCGCATCGGACTTTTTGCTTTGAGCTTCGGCTTGAGTGGTCTCCACAATCTCCCTAAGTTGACGCCACTCGGACCATTTACCCAGTGCAGGAGGCTATTTTGACTGATGATATTTACACGCTGGATGCCTTGGTGACCGGTGATTCCACCGTGGCCGTCACAGATGAAGGCACTGGATCAGACACGATCCGGGTGTCAGGCCTTTACTCCGAAGTTGTCACCTTTACCTTGGCCCATGCTACACATGCCGGGTTTCCGGTCAGTGCCTCGGCCAGCTATTACACCAATGGCGGCATCACTGCGCGCACCTTGGTCATCAACGGCGTCATCGAGAACGTCACCGGCAGCAATGGCCGCGATTTCATTCAGGGCAATTTGCTGGGTAACCTGCTTTTTGGT
>CAMDHB010000062.1 GCA_945897655.1 Pseudorhodobacter antarcticus | reverse complement strand
GACGAGCATGGCGCAAGCTTACGTTGGTCAGAAACGAATTCGCCGGTATTTCGGCAAAATCCGTGAAGTTCTGGACATGCCGAACCTGATTGAGGTTCAGAAGTCCTCCTATGATTTGTTCCTGCGCTCTGGCGACAGTGACAAGCCGCTGGATGGCGAAGGCATTCAGGGCACCTTCCAATCGGTATTCCCGATCAAGGATTTCAACGAAACCGCCGTGCTGGAATTCGTCAAGTACGAGCTGGAACGCCCGAAGTATGACGTTGATGAATGTCAGGCGCGTGACATGACCTTTGCGGCGCCGCTGAAAGTGACGCTGCGCCTGATCGTGTTCGATGTCGATGAAACCACCGGGGCCCGGTCGGTCAAGGACATCAAGGAACAAGACGTCTATATGGGCGACATGCCCTTGATGACCGGCAACGGCACGTTCATCGTGAACGGGACCGAGCGGGTAATCGTCAGCCAGATGCACCGCTCACCCGGCGTGTTCTTTGACCATGACAAGGGCAAGACCCACTCCAGCGGCAAGCTTTTGTTCGCCTGCCGGATCATTCCCTATCGCGGGTCGTGGCTGGATTTCGAGTTTGACGCCAAGGACATCGTGTTCGCGCGCATCGACCGTCGCCGCAAGCTGCCGGTGACGACGCTGCTCTATGCGATGGGTATGGATCAGGAAGGCATCATGGATGCCTATTACCAGACCGTCACCTACACGCATCTGAAGAACAAGGGCTGGGTCACCAAGTTCTTCCCCGAGCGTATTCGCGGCACCCGTCCGACCTATGACATCGTCGATGCGGACACGGGCGAAGTGATCTGCAAGGCCGGCGACAAGATGACGCCGCGTATGGCGAATGATCTGATCAAGTCGGGCAAAGTGACCGAACTGCTCGTGCCGTTCGACAACATTGTCGGGCGTTATGTTGCAAAGGACATCATCAACGAAGCCACCGGCGAGATCTGGGTCGAAGCTGGCGACGAGCTGACGATGGAATACGACCGTGACGGCGGTGTCAAAGGCGGCACGCTGAAGGTCTTGCTGGACCAGGGCATCACCGAGATTCCTGTTCTGGATATCGACGGTGTGAACACCGGGCCCTATATCCGCAACACGATGGCCGTTGACAAGAACATGGGCCGCGACACCGCGCTGATGGACATCTACCGCGTGATGCGTCCGGGCGAGCCCCCGACGGTTGAGGCTGCGTCGCAGCTGTTCGACACCTTGTTCTTTGATTCTGAGCGTTATGACCTGTCCGCCGTGGGCCGGGTCAAGATGAACATGCGTCTGGATCTGGGCCGCCCGGACACCCAGCGCACGCTGGACCGCGCCGACATCATCGCCTGCATCAAGGCCTTGACCGAGTTGCGCGACGGCAAGGGCGAGATTGACGACATCGACCACCTGGGCAACCGCCGCGTGCGGTCCGTGGGCGAGTTGATGGAGAACCAGTACCGCGTCGGTCTGCTCCGCATGGAACGCGCGATCAAGGAACGCATGTCGTCGGTGGAAATCGACACGATCATGCCGCAAGACCTGATCAACGCCAAACCGGCGGCCGCTGCCGTGCGCGAATTCTTCGGCTCGTCGCAGCTGTCGCAGTTCATGGACCAGACCAATCCCCTGTCGGAAGTGACGCACAAGCGCCGCCTGTCGGCCCTTGGGCCGGGCGGTTTGACCCGCGAACGTGCAGGCTTTGAGGTGCGGGACGTTCACCCGACCCACTATGGCCGGATGTGCCCGATTGAAACACCGGAAGGCCAAAACATCGGCCTTATCAACAGCTTGGCCACCTTTGCACGCGTGAACAAGTATGGCTTCATCGAGACGCCGTACCGCAAGGTGATCGACAACAAGGTGACGGATGAAGTCGTCTATATGTCGGCAACTGAGGAGATGCGTCACACGGTCGCCCAGGCGAACGCGGCGCAAGATGCCGAAGGCCGGTTCACGGATGACCTGATTTCCTCGCGGAAAGCGGGGGAATTCATGCTGAATCCGCCGGAAGCGATTGACCTGATCGACGTGTCACCGAAGCAGTTGGTTTCGGTCGCCGCCTCGCTGATCCCGTTCCTGGAAAACGACGACGCAAACCGCGCCCTGATGGGCTCGAACATGCAGCGTCAGGCGGTTCCCTTGCTGCAGGCCGATGCCCCCTTCGTGGGCACCGGGATTGAAGCCGTGGTTGCGCGCGACTCCGGCGCCGCCATCATGGCCCGCCGCGCCGGCGTGATCGACCAGGTGGACGCCACCCGTATCGTTGTGCGGGCGACGGAAATGCTGGAACCGGGCGAGCCGGGCGTGGACATCTATCGTCTGCGCAAGTTCAAGCGGTCCAACCAGTCCTCCTGCATCAACCAGCGTCCGTTGGTCAAGGTGGGCGACACCGTTCTGCGCGGCGAAGTCGTGGCCGATGGCCCCTGCACCGACCTTGGCGAACTGGCACTGGGCCGGAACGTCGTCGTGGCCTTCATGCCGTGGAATGGCTACAACTACGAAGACTCGATCCTGATTTCCGAGCGTATCCTGAAAGACGACGTTTTTACCTCGATTCATATCGAGGAATACGAAGTCGCAGCGCGCGACACGAAACTGGGGCCGGAGGAAATCACCCGCGACATCCCGAACGTCGGCGAGGAAGCCCTGCGCAACCTCGACGAAGCGGGCATCGTCTATATCGGGGCCGAGGTTCTGCCGGGCGACATTCTGGTGGGCAAGATCACCCCCAAGGGTGAATCGCCGATGACCCCGGAAGAAAAGCTGCTGCGCGCGATCTTTGGTGAAAAGGCGTCTGACGTGCGCGACACCTCGCTGCGCCTGCCGCCCGGTGCTTTCGGGACGATCGTCGAAGTGCGGGTGTTCAACCGGCACGGCGTCGACAAGGACGAACGCGCCTTGCAGATCGAGCGGGAAGAGATCGAACGTCTGGCCCGCGACCGTGACGACGAATTGGCCATTCTGGAGCGGAACATTTATTCGCGCCTGAAGACTCTGATCACCGGCAAGACCGCGCTGAAGGGGCCGAAGGGCGTCAAAGCCGGTTCGACGATTGACGAAGATCTGCTGGGCACGCTGACGCGCGGCCAGTGGTGGCAGTTGGCGCTGGAAGGCGAATCGGATGCCAAGGACGTGGAAGCCCTGCATGACCAGTTCGAGGCGCAAAAGCGTGCGCTGGACAACCGGTTCGATGACAAGGTTGAAAAGGTCCGCCGTGGCGACGATCTGCCCCCCGGTGTGATGAAGATGGTCAAGGTCTTCGTCGCGGTGAAGCGCAAGCTGCAGCCGGGCGACAAGATGGCCGGTCGTCACGGCAACAAGGGCGTTATCTCCAAGGTCGTTCCCGTGGAAGACATGCCTTTCCTGGCGGACGGTACGGCAGTTGACCTCGTTCTCAACCCGCTCGGCGTGCCGTCGCGGATGAACGTGGGTCAGATCCTGGAAACCCACATGGGCTGGGCCGCGCGCGGTCTGGGTCTGCGGATTGACGAGGCGCTGAAGGAATATCGCCGCTCGGGCGACATGACCCCGGTGCGTGAGGCGGTTCGTCATGCTTACGGCGACGAGACTTATGAGAGTGAGTTTGCAGGCCGGACCGAGGATGATTTCCTGGAACTGGCAGGCAATGTCACCAAGGGCGTGCCGATTGCGTCGCCGGTGTTCGACGGGGCCAAGGAAAGCGACGTCAATGACGCGCTGACCCGCGCCGGGTTTGACACCTCGGGTCAGTCGGTGGTGTTCGATGGCCGTTCGGGCGAGCAATTCGCCCGTAAGGTCACTGTCGGTGTGAAGTACATGCTGAAACTGCACCACTTGGTTGACGACAAGCTGCACGCCCGCTCCACTGGGCCGTATTCCTTGGTTACTCAGCAGCCGCTGGGTGGCAAGGCGCAGTTCGGTGGTCAGCGTCTGGGGGAAATGGAGGTCTGGGCGCTGGAAGCGTACGGCGCCGCCTATACCTTGCAGGAAATGCTGACGGTCAAGTCGGACGACGTGGCTGGCCGGACCAAGGTCTACGAAAGCATCGTCAAGGGCGAGGACAATTTCGAGGCCGGGGTTCCGGAATCGTTCAACGTTCTTGTCAAAGAGGTCCGCGGCCTGGGCCTCAACATGGAACTCCTGGATGCGGAGGAAGAATAAGTTGAGCAATGCCAACCTCGCCCTTCTGACGGGCCTCGCCGCATTGTGCGGTTGTGGAACGGCAGAGGTTTACCCTCTGAAAACGGATGACCTCCGGTTTCAGTCGGGCTTGACCTATGGGTCGATGGTTGGCGTGCTTAACTTCAATCCTCTGGCCGAGGCTGGTGCAAAAGCCTCGGTCCGTCGCGCCGCAAAGAAGACTTGCAGAACGGCGAACGTCCCCTCGGAACAAGAGATTCAACTTGAAGGCGGCCCCACCGGGGTCAGCGTGGGTATCGGAGCCATGCTGTCCTACGCCTTCAGATGCCCCGAACATGGAGCACCCATTCAATGAACCAAGAACTCTCGACCAACCCGTTCAACCCGGTTGCCCCCGTCAAGACCTTTGACGAAATCAAGATCAGCCTGGCCTCTCCCGAGCGGATCCTGTCGTGGTCTTTCGGTGAGATCAAGAAGCCGGAAACCATCAACTACCGCACGTTCAAGCCGGAGCGTGACGGTCTGTTCTGCGCGCGGATCTTTGGCCCGATCAAGGATTACGAATGCCTGTGCGGCAAGTACAAGCGCATGAAATATCGCGGCGTTGTCTGCGAAAAGTGCGGTGTGGAAGTCACGCTGCAAAAGGTGCGGCGCGAGCGGATGGGGCATATCGAGCTGGCCTCGCCGGTTGCGCATATCTGGTTCCTGAAGTCCTTGCCCAGCCGGATCGGCCTGATGCTGGACATGACGCTGCGGGATCTGGAACGCATCCTGTATTTCGAAAACTATGTCGTCATCGAGCCGGGTCTGACCGACCTGACCTATGGTCAGTTGATGACCGAAGAGGAATTCCTGGACGCGCAAGACCAGTACGGCGCAGACGCATTCACCGCCAATATCGGCGCAGAAGCGATCCGTGAAATGCTGGTCAACATCGATCTGGAGCAGACCGCCGATCAGTTGCGGGCTGACCTGAAAGAAGCGACCGGCGAGTTGAAGCCGAAGAAGATCATCAAGCGTTTGAAGATCGTCGAGTCGTTCCTTGAGTCGGGCAACCGTCCGGAGTGGATGGTTCTGACCGTTCTGCCGGTGATCCCGCCGGAACTGCGCCCGCTGGTCCCGCTGGATGGTGGCCGGTTTGCGACGTCTGACCTGAACGACCTGTATCGTCGGGTCATCAACCGCAACAACCGTTTGAAGCGGCTGATCGAGTTGCGTGCGCCCGATATCATCGTGCGCAACGAAAAGCGGATGCTGCAGGAAGCTGTGGACGCGCTGTTTGACAACGGCCGTCGTGGCCGCGTGATCACGGGCACCAACAAGCGTCCGCTGAAGTCGCTCTCCGACATGCTGAAGGGCAAGCAGGGCCGCTTCCGTCAAAACTTGCTGGGCAAGCGCGTCGACTTCTCGGGTCGTTCGGTGATTGTGACCGGGCCAGAGTTGAAGCTGCATCAGTGCGGTCTGCCAAAGAAGATGGCCTTGGAGCTGTTCAAGCCGTTCATCTATTCGCGGCTGGAGGCGAAGGGGCTTTCGAGCACGGTCAAGCAGGCCAAGAAGCTGGTCGAAAAGGAACGTCCCGAGGTTTGGGATATCCTGGATGAAGTGATCCGCGAACACCCGGTCCTGCTGAACCGCGCGCCGACGCTGCACCGCCTCGGCATTCAGGCGTTTGAGCCGATCCTGATCGAAGGCAAGGCGATTCAGCTGCACCCGCTGGTCTGCTCGGCCTTCAACGCCGACTTCGACGGCGACCAGATGGCTGTGCACGTGCCGCTCTCGCTGGAAGCCCAGCTCGAGGCCCGCGTGTTGATGATGTCGACCAACAACGTTCTGTCGCCCGCCAACGGCGCGCCGATCATTGTTCCGTCGCAGGATATGGTGTTGGGCCTGTATTACACCACCATGCAGCGCAAGGGCATGGTTGGAGAAGGCATGGCCTTTACCGATGTCGAGGAAGTGGAACACGCCCTGGCCGCCGGTTCGTTGCACCTGCATGCCGCCATCAAGGCGCGCATCCGTCAGGTGGACGAAGAGGGCAATATCGTCTGGAAGCGGTTCGACACCACTGCCGGCCGTCTGCGCTTGGGCAACCTGCTGCCGCTGAACGCCAAGGCGCCGTTTGATCTGGTCAACCGGCTGCTGCGGAAGAAGGATGTGCAGACCGTCATCGACACCGTTTACCGTTACTGCGGTCAGAAAGAGTCGGTGATTTTCTGTGACCAGATCATGGGTCTGGGCTTCCGTGAGGCGTTCAAGGCCGGGATTTCGTTCGGCAAGGACGACATGTTGATCCCCGACACCAAGTGGCCGATCGTGAATGCGGTCCGCGATCAGGTGAAGGAATTTGAACAGCAGTATATGGACGGCCTGATCACACAGGGCGAGAAGTACAACAAGGTGGTCGACGCCTGGTCCAAATGCTCGGACAACGTCGCGGCCGAGATGATGAAAGAGATTTCCGCCGTCCGTTACGACGACAAGGGCGCGGAGAAAGAGCCGAACTCGGTTTACATGATGTCCCACTCGGGGGCGCGTGGTTCGCCGGCGCAGATGAAGCAGTTGGGCGGGATGCGGGGCCTTATGGCCAAGCCGTCGGGCGAGATCATCGAAACGCCGATCATCTCGAACTTCAAGGAAGGTCTGACCGTTCTTGAATACTTCAACTCGACCCACGGCGCCCGGAAGGGCTTGGCGGATACCGCGCTGAAAACGGCGAACTCGGGCTATCTGACCCGTCGTCTGGTGGACGTGGCGCAGGACTGCATCGTTCGTTCGCATGATTGCGGCACGGACAATGCGATCACCGCCGATGTGGCCGTGAACGATGGTGAAGTGGTGCAGTCCTTGTCCGAGCGTGTGCTGGGCCGGGTGGCGGCAGATGACATCTGCGTGCCGGGCACGACTGAAGTGATCGTGGCGCGCGGCGAGCTGATCGACGAACGTCGGGCCGACCTGATCCATCAGGCTGGTGTGGCATCGGCGCGCATCCGCAGCCCGCTGACATGCGAGGCTGAGGAAGGCGTTTGCGCCATGTGCTATGGCCGTGACTTGGCCCGTGGTACGCTGGTGAACCAAGGTGAAGCTGTCGGCATCATCGCCGCGCAGTCGATTGGGGAGCCGGGCACGCAGCTGACGATGCGGACCTTCCACATCGGTGGCATCGCGCAGGGTGGGCAGCAGTCCTTCCTGGAAGCAAGCCAGGAAGGCCGGATCGAGTTCCGCAATGCGAACCTGTTGGCCAACGCCAATGGCGAGCAGATCGTGGTCGGCCGGAACATGTCCATCGCCATCGTCGATGACGCAGGGCAAGACCGCGCTGTGCACAAGCTGACCTATGGTGCCAAGATCCACTCGATCGACGGCACGCAGGTCAAACGTGGCACCAAGCTGTTCGAATGGGACCCCTATACCCTGCCGATCATCGCCGAAAAGGCGGGGGTTGCGCGGTTTGTGGACCTCGTCTCGGGCATCTCGGTCCGTGAGGACACGGACGAAGCGACGGGCATGACACAGAAGATCGTGTCGGACTGGCGTTCTGCGCCGAAGGGCAACGACCTGAAGCCGGAGATTATCATCATGAACCCCGAAACCGGTGATCCGGTACGCGGGGAGACGGGTGCACCGATTTCCTATGGCATGTCGGTGGACGCCATTCTGTCGGTGGAAGATGGCCAGACCATCCGCCCCGGCGACGTGGTGGCGCGTATTCCGCGCGAGGGTGCCAAGACCAAGGACATCACGGGCGGTCTGCCGCGTGTGGCCGAATTGTTCGAAGCGCGCCGTCCCAAGGATCACGCGATCATTGCGGAAACCGATGGTTATGTGCGGTTCGGCAAGGACTACAAGAACAAGCGTCGCATCACGGTTGAGCCCGTCGATTCCACGCTGACGGCGGTCGAGTATATGGTGCCGAAGGGCAAGCATATCCCGGTGCAGGAAGGCGACTTCGTGCAGAAGGGCGACTACATCATGGACGGCAACCCGGCCCCGCATGATATCTTGCGGATCCTGGGGGTCGAGGCGCTGGCGAACTATATGATCGACGAAGTGCAGGACGTGTACCGTCTGCAGGGCGTGAAGATCAACGACAAGCACATCGAGGTGATTGTCCGTCAGATGCTGCAGAAGTTCGAGATTCTGGACTCGGGCGAGACCACGCTGCTCAAGGGTGAGACGGTCGACAAGGCTGAACTGGACGAAAACAACGACAAAGCGATCAAGCATGGCATGCGCCCTGCGATTGCCGAGCCGATCTTGTTGGGCATCACCAAGGCCAGCTTGCAGACCCGCAGCTTTATTTCTGCGGCGTCGTTCCAGGAAACCACGCGGGTGCTGACCGAGGCTTCGGTTCAGGGCAAGCGGGACAAACTGGTGGGTCTGAAAGAGAACGTCATCGTGGGTCGTCTGATCCCGGCGGGTACGGGTGGTGCGACCAGCCGTGTCAAGAAGATCGCCGCTGATCGTGACCAGACCGTGATCGAGGCCCGCAAGTCGGACGCTGAGGCAGCGATTGCCCTGGCGGCCCCGATGATGGTGATGGACATCGAGGATGAGGACACCTTGTTCCGCGACTCGGGCTTGGTTGACACGGTGGAAAGCCGGGATCTGTGATTTGACACCCCCCGCCTGCCAAGGTGGGGGGTGACGATCCGGGGTGTCCACATGTGGACACTTTGGATTTTCAAGCTAAATCAACGGGTTGCCGTTTTTCGTTAACCAGACCGTAACCATTGCCCAAAGGCCCCGCAGTCCCCTGCGGGGCCTTTGGATTGGGCGGCCTATTTGCTGGCCGGGGTGAACATGGGATTGCCGCTGACCGTTTCGGTCACCTCTTCTTGCAGCACGTCCCAATGTTCCACGATCTGCCCATCTGCGATGCGCAGAATATCCACGCCGACCATCGGCTTGGGGCCAAAACCCACGACGCGGAAGTGGACGGCCACCAGATCCCCCTCGGCGATCACATTGCCGATTTCATAGAAAAAGCCGGGCGGCGGGTTGGTGGCAAAGCCGATCACGGTTTCCGGCCCGTTGGGGAACATCGGGTTGTGCTGGATATAGTTGGGCGAGAACAGCTCTTTCACGCGCTCGGGGTTGGGGTTGACGAACACGGCGTCCAGTCCGGCCAAGGCGATTTCCTTGGGGGTCTGGGCAAGAGCCAGTCCGGTGCTGAGCAGCAAGGGCAGTGTGGCAAGGGCAAGCTTCTTCATGATGACTCCAATACAGGTCTCGATTTCAAGACAGGTCTCATTTAGGGACTTGTATCACCGCTGCAAAGGAGGCATGAATCCGTGCCCAGGTAACAGGAAGTGAACCATATGCGCGATCTGTCGGTGGCGAAGCTCGCCAGGTTTTCCGATTTGGGGTTTGATCTGGGCAATTGCCCGGTCCGCAGCGTGCTGTCGCATGTGTCGGCCAAATGGACGGTGCTGGTTCTGCTGCTGCTGCAATCGGGGCCGAAACGGTTCAACGCCCTGGCGCGCGGCATGCCGGATGTGTCCAAGCGGATGCTGACCCAATCGCTGCGCGATCTGGAACGCGACGGGCTTGTGGCACGTCAGGTCTTCGATACCAAACCGCCCAGCGTGGAATACCGCTTGACCCCGCTGGGCGAAAGCCTGATGCAGCCCATCGAACAGCTGGTGGATTGGGCCACGTTGAAGCAAAGTGAAATTGCCGATGCGCGTGCAAGGTTTGACGCCGCCTGAAATTGGAATGGTCTGATGACGGACAATATGCGCGGCGTCCTGCTGATGTGCGCCTCGATGCTGGCATTCACGCTGAATGACACGCTGGTCAAGGCAGTGATCAATGACGGGATGAACCTGTTTCAGACGATCATGCTGCGCGGGACCGGGGCGGCGCTGGGGTTGGTCGTGTTGGCGCTGTGGCAGAACGGGCGGCTGAGCCTGTGGCCTGCGGGCCCAGACCGCAAGTTTCTGATCATCCGCACCGTGGGCGAGTTGGGGGCGACGCTTTGTTTCCTGTTGGCGCTGGTTCATATGCCGTTGGCCAACCTGTCGGCCATCTTGCAGTCATTGCCGCTGGTGGTGACTTTGGCGGCGGCAGTCTTGTTGCGTGAACCGATTGGCTGGCGGCGGATCGCGGCGATTGTGGTTGGGTTCATCGGTGTGTTGATGATCATTCGGCCCGGTGCGGCGGATTTTGATGTGTGGTCGGTGCTCGGGTTGGGATCGGTCGCATTTGTGGTGGTGCGTGATCTGGCGACCCGGCGGTTTTCGCATGCGCTGCCCTCCACCACGGGGGCAATCTGGGCGGCGGTGGCGGTGTTGATCATGGGGACAATCGGTGTCACGCAGGACGGATGGCAACCTGTCAGTCTCCGCGCTGGATTGGAAATTGCGGGTGCGGCGGGGTTCCTGATTGTGGGATACATCTGCGCCATCATGGTGATGCGGGTGGGCGAGATCGGGGTGGTGGCCCCGTTCCGCTATACCTCGCTTTTGTTCGCGATCATCCTGGGGTGGTTGCTGTTTGACACGCTGCCAGATGGCTGGACCCTGCTGGGCGGGGCGATTGTTGTGGTGTCGGGCATTTACATGTTGCTACGGGAGCGTCGCGTACGGCTGGAGGCGGAGCGTCAGGCGGCATGACCGGCTGGGCGGTCATCGGTTTGGTGGTGGCGACGGCACTGTTCTGGGCAATGCCGGGGTTGGACCTGGCGGTCAGCGGTTGGTTCTTTGACGGGGCGGGGTTTCCGGTTCGCAGCACCCGTTGGATCGAGGCGATCCGCCTGACGCTGTATGCGGCCGAGGATGCGGCGGCGGTGGTGACGCTGGTTCTGGCGCTGCTGACAGTTTGGCGCGGAATCACGGTGGTGAGACTGGCTGCGCGGGATTGGTTCTATGCCTTTGCCGTGTTCGCACTGGGGCCGGGGTTGGTGGTGAATGGCATTCTGAAGCGGTTCTGGGGCAGGGCACGGCCATCCGCAGTGGTTGAGTTTGGTGGAACGGCGCAGTTCACCCCGCCTTGGCAGATCGCCGACCAATGCCCGAAGAATTGTTCCTTCGTCTCGGGTGAGATGTCAGGGGCGGAGGCACTGGCGATTCTGTTCTGGATGGTGGTGTGGGCGAACCGGGCGGCTTTGGGGCCCCGCGGGGTGCGAGCGGGGCTGATTGCCGCTGCTGTGGTGCCCCTGTTCACGGCATGGCAAAGGGTGGCTGCGGGGCAACATTTCCTTTCGGATGTGATACTTGCCGGAATGATCGTGGTGCTGATCGCGGCCCTGCTGCGGCGATTGGTCTACCCAAGCGGGCCTGGTGCAAGCGCTGTTGACTTCCCGCCCTCAACCCCCTAGAAGCCGCCTATCTTGCACGGGGGTTAATCTGTCGTGCGGGGCTTAAATGAATGACGTGGTCATGATCCGGGCCCAAAATGCCCCGATCCTCTGAAATTCCACCGCACCGCACCCGGATGGGCGCGTTTGCGGTTTTGCGTTGTGTGATTCGCACAAGACGTGTCGAGAAGCGGCGCCCCAGGTCCGGGGCGAGTATTGACAGCGTCCAACAGGGCGCAACACGAGGAACGTGAATGCCGACTATTCAACAGCTGATCCGCAAGCCGCGGGAAGCCGTGATCCGGAAATCCAAGTCGCAGCACTTGGAAGGGTCGCCGCAAAAACGTGGGGTTTGCACCCGCGTTTACACCACAACTCCGAAAAAGCCGAACTCGGCCATGCGGAAAGTCGCGAAGGTGCGTCTGACAAACAGCTTTGAGGTTATCTGCTATATCCCCGGTGAAAAGCACAACCTGCAGGAACACTCGGTTGTTCTGATCCGCGGCGGCCGTATCAAGGATTTGCCCGGTGTGCGTTACCACATCCTGCGCGGCGTTCTGGATACCCAGGGCGTCAAAGAGCGTCGTCAGCGTCGTTCGAAATACGGCGCCAAGCGTCCGAAGTGAGGGAATAAAACATGTCACGTCGTCACGCCGCTGAAAAACGCGAAGTATTGCCGGACGCCAAGTATGGCGACAAGGTCCT
>CAMDHB010000061.1 GCA_945897655.1 Pseudorhodobacter antarcticus | reverse complement strand
TCATGTCGCAACCGGGATTTGGCTTTGCGCTGGTGCAGACGCTGTGGTCAATCTTTGCCTATCCGTTTGTCGTGGCCTTGTCGCGCTATGGTCTGGACCTGCATAAACCCGCAATGGGCGAATTGGACGCCTACGGGAGGCGGATGTGAGGCGGACGCAGCGCGACACGGATGAGGCCAGCCGCCGCATGACCCGGCGGAGCCTGTTCATGGGCGGATGCATGGCCGCGACGCTGGCCGTTCTGGGCGCACGGATGCGGTTTCTGGGGGTCGAGGAGTCGGACCAATACCGTCTGCTGGCCGAGGAAAACCGCATCAACATCCAGTTGATCCCCCCCGCCCGTGGCCTGATCCTGGACCGCAATGGCAAGTTGATTGCGGGCAACGAACAGAATTACCGCGTAGTGATCACCAAGGAAGGGGCGGGCGATGTGCAAGCGGTGCTGAACCGTCTGAGCCATCTGATTCCCCTGACCGCCGATGACATGGCGCGCATCACCCGCGATATTGGGCGCAATTCGGCCTTTGTGCCCATACCCGTGGCTGACCGGTTGAGTTGGGAAGATTTCTCCAAAGTGGCGCTGAACGCACCCGCCCTGCCGGGTGTGACCCCTGACGTGGGCCTAAGCCGCGTTTACCCCCGTGACACCGATTTCGCCCACGTGGTGGGCTATGTGGGCCCGGTGTCCGAAAAGGATCTGTCAGAGATCGAAGACCCCGATCCGGTGTTGCATATCCCGAAGTTCCAGATCGGCAAGGTCGGGGTGGAACGCTGGATGGAAGACAATCTACGTGGTGCTGCCGGGAACAAGAAGATCGAGGTCAACCACGTGGGCCGCGTCATGCGAGAGTTGGAGCGCAGCGAAGGTCTGGCCGGGGCAGATCTGCGGTTGACCATTGACGCCGACATCCAGAACTTCATTCAGGCCCGTCTGGGCGACGAATCCGCCTCTTGTGTTGTGATGGACGTGAACTCGGGCGACATTATCGCCGCGGTGTCATCACCGTCGTTTGACCCCAATCTGTTCGTGCGCGGAATCTCGACCGCCAATTACAGTCTGCTGACCGAAAATGACCATCGGCCCCTGGCCAACAAGGTGGTCCAAGGGGTCTATCCGCCCGGGTCAACCTTCAAGATGGTCACGGCGCTGGCGGCACTGGAAGCCGGGGCGATTGATACCGAAACCACCGTGCGTTGCCCCGGCTATCTGGAATTTGGCGACCGGCGGTTCCATTGCTGGAAAAGTGGCGGTCATGGGCGGGTCGATCTGGTGCAAGCTTTGGCGGAAAGTTGTGACGTCTATTTCTATGACGTGGCGCAGCGTGCCGGTGTTGGCATTGATACGATTTCGGCCATGGGGCAACGTCTAGGTCTGGGTCAACGGCACGCCCTGCCGATGTCGGCAATTTCCGAGGGGTTGATGCCGACCAAAGCCTGGAAACAGGAACGCTACAAACAGGACTGGCGGATTGGCGATACGATCAACGCCTCGATCGGACAGGGCTATGTGCTGGCGTCGCCCCTGCAACTGGCGGTGATGGCGTCGCGGTTGGCAACCGGGCTGATGGTGGAACCCCATCTGGTGCGCGAGGTGGATGGCAAGCCGGTTGACCGCCCCGACCCGCAACCCCTGGGCATCGACACCTCAAATTTGGTGGTGGTGCGGGAAGGCATGGCCGAAGTGGTGAACAGCCAAGAGGGCACCTCTTACGCCGCGCGGATCGTGAATGAGGCCATGTTGATGGCAGGCAAATCGGGCACGAGTCAGGTCCGTAACATCTCGGCTGCGGAACGTGAGACGGGGGTGGTCGGCAACGCTGACCTGCCGTGGAACCGACGCGACCATGCGCTGTTCGTGGCCTATGCGCCGCAGGATGCGCCGCGCTATGCCGTGGCCGTGGTGGTGGAACATGGCGGCGGCGGGTCATCGGTCGCGGCCCCCATTGCCCGGGATGCGCTGCTGCGGGCGATCACCGGCAAACTGCCGGACCCCGCCGATTACCCCGCCAACCAGAAGGCCCGGATCGAATCGATGCTGGAGGGGTTGAAGCTGCGCCTGCCCGACGGCACCCTGCCCGCTGACACCCGGGCATGAGGGGGCGGCCATGAGTTTCCTTGAATACCGCGTCAAATTCGCGCCCGCCGGCTTTCAGAAGGTGTTCTACGTCAACTGGGGCCTGTACCTGCTGATCATCGCCACGGCGGCGATCGGCTGGCTGATGCTGTATTCCATCGCAGGCGGCAACATCGACACCTGGGCACGGCCCCAGATGGAGCGTTTTGGCCTTGGCATGGTGCTGGCTCTGATCATCACCTTCACGCCGATCTGGTTCTGGCGCAGCATGTCGGGGGCGGGGTACATCGCCACCTTCATCCTCCTCCTCTTCGTGCAGTTCGTTGGCCAGATCGGCATGGGTGCGCAACGTTGGCTCGAAATTGGCGGATTCCGCCTGCAACCGTCCGAGTTGATGAAGGTCACGTTGGTGATGATGCTGGCAACCTACTACGACTGGTTGGATGACAAGAAGGTATCGCGCCCCCTTTGGGTGCTGATCCCGGTTCTGCTGATCGTGGTGCCCACCGCGCTGGTGATCTTGCAACCCAACCTTGGCACATCGGTCATGCTGCTGGTCGCGGGGGCGGCTGTGATGTTCGCCGCCGGGGTCAGTCTGTGGTATTTCATTGCGGTCCTGGCCATCGTCGGCGGAGCGGTGGCAGGGGTGTTTCTGGCCCGTGGCACGCCCTGGCAGTTCCTGCACGATTACCAATACCGCCGAATCGACACTTTCCTTGACCCCTCGGCCGACCCTTTGGGCGCGGGATACAATATCATGCAGGCCAAGATTGCGCTGGGCTCGGGCGGCTGGACCGGCAAGGGTTTCATGCAGGGCACCCAGTCGCGGCTGAATTTCCTGCCCGAAAAGCACACTGATTTCATCTTCACTACGCTGGGCGAGGAGTTTGGCTTTATCGGTGCGATCTCACTTCTCACCCTCTACGGTCTGATCCTGTTGTTCCTGATCTGGGCCGCCATCCAGAACAAGGACCGGTTTTCATCACTGCTGATCGTCGGTATTGCCGCCAACTTTTTCCTGTACCTTGCCGTCAATCTGGCAATGGTGATGGGCTTGGCCCCGGTCGTCGGCGTGCCGCTACCCTTCTTGTCGTATGGCGGATCGGCGACGCTGGTTCTGCTCCTAGCCTTTGGACTGGTCCAGAGCGCTATCGTCCACCGTCTGCGCTAAATGGCAACGCTGCGACGCCATATGCGCTTTCTGGTGGCCCTGGCTTTGGGCGTGCTGATCTGGGGCCTGTCGCCGGTCGATCCGGTGCTGCGCGCCCTGATTGCGGTCAACGGGTTCTTTCTCGTCTACCTCGGACTAATGCTTCGCCTGACACTGCATTCCGACGCGGACGACCTGCGCCGTCATGCTGAAGCCGACGACGAAGGGTCTGCGCTGATCCTGACGCTGGCGGTTGCCGCTGTGGTGGTGGCGATGACGGCGATCTTTCTGGTGCTGAACCGCCAGTCGGACGGCCTGGGCGAGGCGGTCTTTGCATTGGCGTCCGCCCCCTTGGGCTGGACGCTCATGCAGGTGCTGCTGGCTTACCGCTATGCGCATCTGTACTACTCCCCCCATCCCGATGCGGGCTTGATCTTTCCCGAACCCGCCGCGCCACCCAATGCCGTTGATTTCCTTTACTTTTCCTTCACCATTGGCATGACGGCGCAGGTGTCGGACGTGCAGGTCACCACCACCCCGATGCGCAAACTGGTGCTGATGCACGGCATCGGGTCGTTCTTCTTCAACACCGTCATCCTGGCCCTTGCCGTTAACGCAGGGCTGGCCCTTGGCCGATAGGTTCCCCATGCCCCTGATCTTTTTTGCCGCCCCCACCCTTTGGCCCGAATACCGCGACCTGTTGCCCGCCCTCCTGGCCGAGGCCGGGATCGCGGCCAATGTGGTGACCGAAGCCCCCGATCCTGCCATGGTTGACTACATCATCTATGCCCCGTCGGCCCCCTTGCAGGATTTCACCCCCTTCACGAACTGCAAAGCGGTGCTCAGCCTCTGGGCTGGGGTGGAACGCATTGTAGGCAATGCGACGCTGACCCAGCCCCTGTGCCGCATGGTCGACACCGGACTGACCGAGGGGATGGTGGAATGGGTTGTGGGCCACACCTTGCGCCACCATCTGGGGATGGACCGCCATATCGTGAACCCAGCCCATGTCTGGGACCCGACCTGCCCGCCACTGGCGCGTGAACGCCCCGTGGCGATGTTGGGCATGGGGGCGCTAGGCACCGCCTGCGCCTGCGCCCTGACCGCGCTGAACTTTCCGGTCACGGGATATAGCCGCACGGCCAAGGACATCCCCGGCATACCGACCACGACCGACCTGCGCAGCGCCCTGTCCGGGGCCGAAATCGTCATCACCCTGCTGCCCAAAACGCCTGAGACCGAGAATATGCTGAACGCCGAAAGCCTGTCCTGGCTGCCCCGCGGCGCCGTAATCCTGAACCCCGGTCGCGGCCCGCTGATCGACGATGCCGCCCTGCTGGCAGCCTTGGACACAGGCCATGTGGCCCATGCAACGCTGGATGTGTTCCGCGCCGAACCCCTGCCGCAGGATCATGCCTTCTGGTCGCATCCCCGCGTCACCGTCACCCCTCATATTGCCGCCGACACCCGCGCCTCTGGTGCGGCCAAGGTGCTGGTGGAAAACATCCGCCGGGCACAAGCGGGCGAGCCGCTGCTGCATCTGGTCGACCGTGGTCGCGGCTATTGACCCAATCCCGGGTCTGAACCAACCCCTGCCCCTGTCGTTGGCCCAGCCCTCCCCCCATATACCCTCTGACTGGTGCCCTTCGGCACCGTCCGAAAGCAGGGTATGCCATGCACAGGGGTCTTGTTGCGCTGCTGGGTTTGACCCTCTTTCTGGCGCTGGGTGCAGGGGTGGTCGCCCTCTTTGGTTTGCCCATGCGCGCCCTTCCAGCCACGGTTGGCAGTTGGGTCGGTGCGGTGGATGACCTCGCCACCGACCCAAAACGGTCAGAGATTTTTGGATCCGGCGGCCCCCGCGTCGTTCCCTTCCAGATCCTTTATCCGGCCAGCGGCCCCGGCGATCCCGCGCGCTATGTGCCCGATGCACAACCGCTGGTCACCGCATTGGCGTCCCGTCAAGGCAGCATGGCCCGCCTTGCCCTGATGCAACTGGGCGGACTTGCGGCCCCTTGGTTCAAGAATTCCCCTCCTGTCCAAGGCGAACCCTTCCCCGTGATCCTGTATCTGCCGGGCGTCACCGGCTATATGCAGATGGGCAGCTTTCAGACGACCGCCTTGGTTGGCCAAGGCTATGTCGTTGTCACCCTCAACCAACCCGGCGTCGTGGCTGCCCTGCTCCTGCCGGGCGGCAGCACAATCGAGGGTCTGTCACGGGATCAGGCCTATCGCCTCATCGCCCCGTCTTACGAACCGTCCGGCACCCCGCTGCCCGCGCCTTTCGCCACAGCCCTGGCCCCTCAAACCAGCATCGTGCCCTATTTCGCCGCCGATATAGGCCCGGTGCTGGACCGCTTGTCGATGATCAACACCGACCCGGCCCACCCCTTGCATGGTCTACTGGACCTGACCCGGGTTGGCGTCATGGGCATGTCACTGGGGGCTATCAACGCCGCGCAGGCCTGCGCAACCGAGGCGCGGATTGACGCTTGCCTTATGATGGACGCGCCTGTGCCCCTGACCGTCGCCACCACCGGCCTACGCCAACAGGCCCTGTGGATCAGCCGCCCTGCCGCCGATCAACGGGCCGAACGCGCCGCGTCAGGTGGCTGGCCCGAGGCTGAAATCGCAGCTCAGGCCCGCAGCATTGATCAGGCCGTCAGCCACAGTGACCATGCCGAACTGCTGCTGGTCCATGGGTTCTTCCATGTCGACTTCACCGACCTGCCGGCCATCCAACCGGTTTTCGCCTGGGCAGGGCAATCTGGCCCGCTGGGCATTGCCCAGGCCCATCTGCGCATAAATGACCTGACGGCAGCATTCTTTGCCAAGGCCCTTGGGAAAGCCGGACAATAGGCGGACGGCAGACCACAGGCTCAAGATGGCCTCCGATTTTGCCTTGTGTGGGGCGGCCCAGCAAAACAGGTCGCAATTGGAACAGACCCTGCCCCGTCCCGCCCGCAACTCTGCGCGGACAGGGGTCGCAAGGGGCGGGCATGACATACGCGACAGGCGCCGGATTGGTCTTTCTGGCGGGGTTGGTCTGGTCGGTGCAGGGCCTGCTGATACGCCTTATCCATGACGCCGGCCCGTGGGAGATCCTGTTCTGGCGCTCGGCCGGGATGGTGATGGTGTTGTTGGTCTGGATCCTGCTCGCCTCAGGCCGCCGCGCTGGGGCCGAGGTGCGCGCTGTGGGTTGGCCGGGCCTGATCGGCGGTCTTGGCCTTGTCGTCGCGTTTTCAGGTGCGATCTATTCGTTCCAGACAACCAGTGTGGCCAATGCAGTGCTGCTGTTCACCGCATCCCCCTTTTTCGCCGCCCTGCTGGGCCGGGTCTTGCTGGGTGAGGCGGTGTCTGCCTTGACATGGTTTGCCATCGGGCTGGCTATTCTGGGTGTCAGCGTCATGGTTGGCGGCGGCATCGCGGGTGGCACGCTGATCGGTAATGTCGCGGCGCTGCTGTCGGCCTTGGGCTTTGCCGTGTTCTCGGTCGTCCTTCGGTGGCGGCATCTGGCCAACATGTTGCCCGCCATCCTGCTGGGCGGCCTGTTGGCAATGGCCGCCGGGGCAATCGGGTCGGGCCTGACGGGGCAAACCCTGCTGGTGCCCGCCCTTGACATAGCGATTGCCTTTGGCATGGGTGCGGTCACACTGGCCGGGGGCTTGATCCTGTACACTATTGGCAGCCGCGCCGTCCCCGCCGCCCAAGCCACTCTGATATCCCTGGTCGAGGTTTTGTTGGCCCCTGTCTGGGCTTGGGCCTTTCTGGATGAGGTCACCACCACCGGCACCCTGATCGGCGGGTCGGTCTTGTTGGCTGCCGTGATCCTGAACGCCTATGGCGGTCGGCGGGCAATGGGTGCAGGTTAACGCCTCATGAATTTTCAAAACTCAAGCCACTGATACAGCTCGCAGAAAACCTCCGTCCAGATCCGGACACCCGAGTTACCTGTGCCGGCGGAAAAACCTGGTTCGGGCGTAAAGTTCTTCCAACCGCTGCATCCGCCCCTCGGTCACCGCCCAGGTCAGGTCCTGAACGGCTGAAAGCAGGGTTTCAACCAGAACCATCAGCGTCACATTACTGTCCCAAGCCGAGGGCGCCTCGATATGGCACGCAAAGGTGTGTCGGGCAAAGCTGGCGGCAGGGGATACCCAGCGATCGGTGATCAGAATGATTTCCGCCCCCTGTTCCCGTGCCATCTCTGTCAGTTGCAGAACAACGTTTTCATAACGGCGGATATCAAACACCACCAACACATCCCCCTGCGCCATGTCCAGCAAGGCGGGGGGCCAAGTTGCCGAATTGTCGGACAAAAGTGCCACCTCGGGCCGCACCACCTTCATCAAACCGGCAAAGTAATCTGCCATGGCATGCGTGATCCGCCCCCCCACCGCAAAGACCCGGCGATCAGGGTCTGCCAACAAGGCCGCCGTGGCATCAAAGGCGGCATGGTCAATCTGGTTCAGCGTGGCCTGCAAATTGGCCACCACCCCTTCGGCAAAGCGGTTCAGGATATGCCCGTCCGGCACCATCCCGGCACCATGATCATGCTTGGTCAACGGGGTGACCAGCATCGCCTCAACCTCGCCCCGAAGGGCGTTCTGAAAATCGGGATAGCCCTTGTACCCCAGTTTCTGCGCCAACCGCACCACGGTTGGCGTCGACACCAACGCCGCTTTCGCCAGTTGGGTGATCGACCCAAGTGCTGACACCGGATAATGCGACAAGACATGCGCCGCCAGCTTGCGCTCGGCCGGGGTCAGGCCTGACAGGGCGTCGCGCAACTGGTCGTCAAGTGTCTTGGTTTTGTCCATTGCGGCGCTCCTTGGAGGGGCACTCAAGCAGAAAACATTGTAACAGGAAAGCAGGGCCAGAAACATTCTTGACAGCCCCATGCCAAAACGCCAGCGTCAGGCGAACAGGGGAGACCACGCCACGATGCGGGCGCAAGAACAGCTACAGTCATTTCAGCCCTTGATCGAGCGTGAGGAGGGCCGCGGCCAGGTCATTCTGGTTTGCGAACATGCGTCCAATGTCGTGCCCGAAGCTTTTGGGACGCTGGGCCTGTCGCGGGCTCAGTTGGAGGCGCATATCGCCTGGGACCCGGGCGCCCTGGGTCTGGCGCGCGGCCTGTCCCGCAGGTTGGATGCAACCCTGATCAATGCGCCGGTGTCGCGGCTGGTCTATGATTGCAACCGCGCGCCCGACATGCCCGGGGCCATGCCGACCCGGTCCGAGATCCACGATATTCCCGGCAACGCGTTGATCTCAGACGAGGAACGTCTGGCCCGGACCAAGGCGATTTACCTGCCGTTCCAGAACGGTCTGCACAACCTGCTGGCTGAACGCATTGCGCTTGGGCGGCGGCCTGTTGTGGTGACCATTCATTCCTTCACGCCAGTTTACTTTGGCAAACCGCGTGACGTCGAATTTGGGGTGATCCATGATGCCGATCCGGCCTATGCCCAAGCGATTGTCCGCGCCGCCCGGCAGGCAACCCAACTGGTCACCGAGTTGAACGCGCCCTATTCTGCCGCAGATGACGTGACCCACACCCTGCGGATTGCAGCAACGCCATATGGTCTGCAGAATGCGATGCTGGAAATCCGCAATGACCTGATCGCGACTGCCGAGGCGCAGGAGGCTATGGCCGAACTGATTGCACCTGTGCTGAACATGGGTCTGGTCGAGATTCAGCGTCAGGCCAAGGCGGGCTAGCCCAAGCTTTCGCCTGCGCCACGCCGTACAAGCCCGTCCAATCGGGCGACACCATAGGGGAGATACCGGACATGCCCGGCAACATGACATTTGACCAACTGAAAGACGCCGTGGATAACGGCACCATCGACACCGTGGTGGTCGCCGCCATCGACATGCAGGGCCGCCTGATGGGCAAGCGGTTTGAGGCGCATTTCTTTGTGGCTGGCGGCCATCACGAGACGCATTCGTGCAACTATCTGCTGGCCGTCGATATGGAGATGAATACGGTTCAGGGCTATAAATCCTCGAACTGGCAGTCGGGCTATGGCGACTATGTCATGAAGCCGGACATGAGCACGCTGCGCCTGCTGCCCTGGCTGCCTGGCACGGCATTGGTTTTGGCGGACCTGCTGGACCACCACCATCACCCGGTTCCCCATGCGCCGCGCAACATCCTCAAGGTTCAGGTCGAACGCGCCCGTGCGATGGGGTTCGAGCCGATGATGGCGACGGAACTGGAGTTCTATCTGTTCGAGAACAGCTACGAATCCCTGCGCGACACCGGGTTCCGCGACCTGAAGGCCATTTCGGCCTATAATGAGGATTACCACATCTTCCAGACCACCAAGGAAGAGGATGTGATGCGCGCCATCCGCAACGGGTTGTACGGTGCAGGCATCCCGGTCGAGAATTCCAAGGGCGAGGCGGATGCGGGGCAGGAGGAAGTGAACTACCGCTATTCCGATGCGCTGGACACCGCCGACAACCATTCGATCGTCAAGCACGGCATCAAGGAAATTGCCTGGACCAAGGGCCGCTCGGTCACCTTCATGGCCAAGTATGACCACCGCAAGGCAGGCTCTTCGGCCCATGTCCACCAATCTCTGTGGACCTTGGACGGCAAACCAGCGTTTCAGGATGAGTCAGACGTTCACGGCATGTCGCCCCTGATGAAGCATTTCATGGCGGGCCAACTGGCCTATGCCCGCGAGATGACGGCGTTCCTGGCGCCCTACGTCAACAGCTACAAGCGCTTTACCATCGGGATGTTCGCCCCCACCAAGGCGGTCTGGAGTGCGGACAACCGCACCGCAGGCTTCCGCGTCTGCGGCGTGCAGTCCAAGGCGATCAGGGTAGAATGCCGCATTCCGGGCAGCGATGTGAACCCCTATCTGACCTGTGCCGCCCTGCTGGCTGCGGGGTTGGAGGGGATCGAGAAGAAGATGGAACTTGAGCCTGAAATGAAGGGCGACATGTATCAGGCCGGCGGCATCCGCGAGATTCCGCACAACTTGCGCGAGGCGGCGGATCTGCTGAATGGCTCGGCCATGTTGCGCCGGGCGTTTGGCGATGATGTGGTGGACCATTATGTCCACAATGCCCGTTGGGAGATTTCCGAAACCGACCGCGTGGTGACGGATTTCGAACTGCAACGGCTGCTTGAGCGGGCCTAACTGCCCGCTGGTGTTCCAACCAAGATGGGCAGATTGCCCGTCCTACAAGGTGACAAGATGAAACCGATCCAACTGATTTCCCCTGTCGATGGCAGCGTCTATGCCGAACGGATGCCGCTGTC
Source organism: Pseudorhodobacter antarcticus (assembly GCA_945897655.1). Lineage (GTDB taxonomy): Bacteria > Pseudomonadota > Alphaproteobacteria > Rhodobacterales > Rhodobacteraceae > Stagnihabitans. Next base: position 1,995 of record CAMDHB010000061.1, on the reverse strand, counting down.
TCCCGAGGCTGCGGCGGCAGCCGTTGCCCGCGCCCGCGCCGCGCAAAAGCCTTGGGCCGCGCGTCCGCTGGCCGAACGGGTGGCCCTGGTCAAGGCCGGGGTTGCCCGCCTGACGGCGATGAAGGAAACCGTGGCACTTGAACTTTCCCATCAGATGGGTCGCCCTATCCGTTATGGGCAAGGAGAGATGGGCGGCGTGAATGCCCGTACAGACTACATGGCCTCCATCGCCGCCGACACGCTGGCGGATCACATGATCGAGGACAGCGATAAGTTCCGCCGCTATCTGGCCCGTGAGGCGCTGGGTGTCGTTTTCATCATCGCCCCCTGGAACTATCCTTACCTGACCACCATCAACACCCTTGCCCCGGCACTGATCGCCGGGAACACGGTGGTTTTGAAGCACGCCAGCCAGACCCTGCTGGTTGGCGAACGGCTGGCGCAGGCGTTCCATGAGGCGGGCGTGCCGCCGGATGTGTTCCAGAACGTCGTCCTTGACCATGCCACCACGGAAAGCCTGATTGCTGCGCGCGCCTTCAACTTTGTGAACTTCACCGGGTCGGTTGGGGGCGGTCAGGCGATTGCACGCGCCGCTGCCGGCACCTTCACACCCTTGGGTCTGGAACTGGGCGGCAAAGATCCGGGCTATGTCCGCGCCGACGCCAACCTTGACGCTGCGGTCGATACGCTGATGGACGGGGCCATGTTCAACTCGGGCCAATGCTGCTGCGGGATTGAGCGGATCTACGTTCACGAAAGCCTGTTCGACGCCTTTGTCGAAAAATCCGTGGCTTGGGTGAACGGCATGAAACTGGGCAGCCCGCTTGACCCTGAAACCACACTTGGCCCGATGGCCAACAAGCGCTTTGCCAAGGTGGTTCGCGACCAGATCGCCGAGGCTGTGGCACAAGGCGCCAAGCCACTGATCGACCCCGCCCACTTCCCCGCTGATGATGGTGGCGCCTACCTTGCGCCGCAGATTCTGGTGAATGTCGATCATTCGATGCGGGTGATGATGGAGGAAAGCTTTGGCCCCGTTGTCGGCATCATGAAGGTCAAGGATGATGCCGAGGCGCTGCGCCTGATGAATGACAGCCCTTACGGCCTGACCGCAAGTGTGTGGACCGAAGACTATGACACCGCTGCCGCCCTTGGCGCACTGATCGAAACCGGCACCGTCTTCATGAACCGCGCTGATTACCTTGACCCGGCCTTGTGCTGGACGGGGTGCAAGGATACCGGCCGTGGCGGATCGCTGTCCTACCTTGGGTTCCATTCGGTGACCCGCCCGAAATCCTATCATCTGAAGAAGGTCTGAACCCCATGTCGCATTCTGTTCCCAACCGGAATTGGTCCTATCCCACCCCCATCAAGTTTGGCGTTGGTCGCATCGCCGAACTGGCCGAGCACTGCACGGCGGTTGGGCTGCAGAAACCCTTGCTGGTCACCGACAAGGCTCTGGCCAGCCTGCCCATCACGGCGCAGGCGCTGGATATTCTGGAAGCGGCGGGTCTGGGGCGGGCGGTGTTTTCCGAGGTGGACCCGAACCCGAACGAACAGAACATGACGGACGGCATCGCCATGTATCTGGCGGGCGGGCATGATGGCGTGGTGGCGTTTGGTGGCGGCTCGGGTCTGGACCTGGGCAAGATGATCGCACTGATGGCTCATCAGCGGGCCGATCTGTCGGTCTGGGATCTGGAGGATATCGACGACTGGTACACCCGGGCCGATGCCAGCAAGATTGCCCCCATAGTGGCCGTGCCGACCACGGCCGGCACCGGGTCCGAAGTGGGCCGGGCGGGCGTGCTGACCAATTCGGCCACGCACAAGAAGAAGATCATCTTCCACCCCAAACTGATGCCTGCCGTCGTGATCTGCGACCCGGCCCTCACCGTGGGCATGCCGCGCTTCATCACCGCAGGGACGGGGATGGACGCCCTCGCCCATTGTCTGGAGGCCTATTGCTCGCCCTTCTACCATCCCATGAGCCAG
>CAMDHB010000060.1 GCA_945897655.1 Pseudorhodobacter antarcticus | reverse complement strand
ATCATCGTCCCAGACCCTGACGTCGGCGCTCTTTCCCCATAGACCGCGCCTCGCCCCCGGCGGCTTCGTCCTTCCGAGGTTTGTCAACGTGGACCGCCACCACCCGGCGGCTGATGTCGCGCCGCGGTCCACGTCGAAAAACCTTCAGGGAAGCGGACATTTGCTGTCTCAGCGGGCAAGTCGCAATTCACTCACAAAGCTGACTTTCGAACGGACTTTTCATGAAACAAAGCATTTTGGGCCGAACTGCCGTGATGGCGGGGTCTTTTGGTAGCCCAGGATCAGGGAGTCTTTGACCCGGCACCGGCTGTACCACGACTGGCCGAATTTTCCTTCCGGATCGAAGCCGCCCGGCTTTGTGCCCGCGTCACAGGGGGGCTGTGGCCCAGACTTCGACTTCGACCTTGAATTCTGGCCGAGAGAAGCCCGCGACGATCAGGAGCGTCGACGCAGGCAGTATGTCGGTGCCGGCCAAAAAGGCATCCCGCGTCGCCATATAGGCGGGCAGGTCGGCGCGGTCGGTCAGCCAGGCCGAGATATGGCAAATGTTGGCGACCCCCATGCCGCCTTCGGCCAGAATGGCGCGGATGTTGGAAAAGCAGAGCTGGGCCTGTTCTGCGGCGGTGGGCGGCACAGAGCCATCGGCCCTGACGCCAAGTTGCCCCGAGGTTCGGATCATCCGGACAGGTCCCACCACTTCCACACCATGCGCATAGCGGGCAAGTGGCGGCGCAATGCTGGCAGGGTTAAGGGTGCGCATCGGGGCCTCATTTTCCTAGTTTGGCCCAGTATGGGGCGAAACAATCCCGTTTGCCGCGAAAAAATTCGACCCCCACGCCTGCGTTTTCCTTTTGTCATTGCCGTCCGGGTCTGGCCTATTCTGGGCCAATCGAACCGACGCAAGGGGGTTTCAAGGGGGTTTCATGTCGCGCAAGATCGTGCTTGTCCGCCACGGCGATGATCCGCCGGATGACCGGGTGGTGACCTATGCCGTGCAGAACGGCTTTGAGCCCGTATTCCGCCGCCCGTTCAAGGGCGACAAGCTGGGCAAGCCCGGCCCGGATGTGGCGGGTTCGGTCGTCTATGGCGGCCCCTTCAATGTGTTCGAGGAAGACAAGCACCCCTTCCTGCATGACGAGGCGGACTGGATCAGGGCCTGCATGGCACAGAACATCCCGCTCTTGGGCATCTGTCAGGGCGCCCAGCAGATCGCGCATGTTCTGGGGGCCAAGGTCGGCCCCTATGACACCGAGGTGCATGAGTTCGGTTACTACCCCATTTCGCCCACGCCCGAGGGCCGCGATTTCCTGCCCGATACGATCCCGATGACCGAGGCGCATTTCCACACCTTTGCCATTCCCGAGGGTGCCGTGCATCTGGCCACCAGTCCGCTGTATCCCAATCAGGCGTTTCGGGTGAGCCAATGCACCTATGCCTTTCAGTTCCACCCCGAGGTGACGATAGAAGGCTTCCGTCGCTGGCAATCGAACGCGTGGGCCGCCTTTGGCAAACCCGGCGCCCAGACCCGCGAGGAGCAGGATGCGCTGATGCTGGCCAATGACGCCAAACAGGCCGAGTGGTTCTATGGCTTTCTGGCCAAGCTGTTCGGCAAGGCGGCATGAGGCTGGCCGAGCGGAACCCGCAGGCCTTTGGGGTTCTGGTCACGCTGGCTGGGGTCATGATCTTTGTGCCCGACGCCTTGGTGATGCGGCTGATCGGCGGCGACATGCTGGCGCTGGCCTTTTGGCGCGGGCTGTTGTCGGGGGTGATCTTTCTGGTGGGGGTGCGGCTGCTGGCTCCGGCCACGATGCCGGGCCGGGGCGAGTGGTTTGACCTGAAGGGCCTGTTGGTCATCCTGACCAATGCCGGCGGGGTGCTGTCCTGGTCATCAGCCATGCAGCACACCACCGCTGCCAACGCCCTGCTGATCCTGGCCACAGCCCCCTTCATCGCGGCGCTTCTGTCCTGGATCGTCCTGCGGGAGACGATTGACCGCGCAACAGGTCTTGCCATCGCCGTGGTCTTTGCGGGCGTGCTGACCATCGCTTCGGGCAGCATGGGGCGTGGCCATCTGCTAGGGGATTTCTTTGCGCTGTGCAACGCCACCACGATTGCCGCCTATTACGTCACCCTGCGCACCACGGGAAACCGCAACATGCTGCCGCATGTGGCGCTGGGTGGCATTCTGGGCGGTTTGATCGCCGCCACAATGGCGGATTTCGCGCCGGTTGACAGCACCCAGATCGCCCTGATCTTTTTGTCGGGGGCCATCATCCTGCCGGGGGCGGCCGGGCTCTTGTTGCTCGGGCCGCGCTATCTGCCCGCCCCCGAAGTGTCGATGATCACGCTGCTTGAGGTGATCCTTGGCCCGCTTCTGGTCTGGGCGGTTCTGGGCGAAGACCCAGGCCAGCGCACCCTGATCGGCGGGGCGGTGATCCTGGTGGCAATAACCCTTCACACCGCCCGTCGTCTGACCCGAAGCGAAAGCCCTGCCTGATGCGCCTATTGTTCCTGCATGCCCACCCGGTTCCCGAAAGCTTCAACACCGCGCTTTGTACTGCGGCGGTGGATGCCGCCCGCGCGCATGGCCATGACGTGCGGCTGATCGACCTGAACGTCGAAGGCTTCAACCCGGTGATGACCGCTGACGAGCGGCGCGGCTATACCGGGGACGTGCCGCTGCCCACTGACCTTCTGCCCCATGTCGAGGCGCTGAAATGGGCCGAGGGGCTGATCCTGGTCTATCCGACCTGGTGGTATGCCCAGCCTGCCATCCTGAAAGGCTGGATCGACCGTGTCTGGCGGCCCGGCATCGCCTTTACCCTGCATGAAGAGGGCAACCGTCTGAGGGCGGGCCTGACCAATATCCGGCTGATCGGGGTCATCACCACCTTCGGCTCGCCCTGGTGGTTCTGGACCTTTGTCATGGGCGCGCCGGGGCGCAAGATCATCCTGCGCGGCCTGCGCTATTGCACCAATTCCAAGACCAAGACCTTCTGGCTGGGTCTGCACGATATGGACAACCAGACAGACCCCACCCGCGCGCGCTATATCGACCGTGTAAAGGCCCGCATCGCCCGCATCCCGCTGTAAGAGGACCCCATGCCCCATATCGGAAACTGGGCCGACCTGACCGCACCGGAGTTTGCGGCGCTTGATCGGGCAGGGGCGGTCGCCGTTCTGCCCATCGGTGCCATCGAACAGCACGGGGCCCATCTGGCCATGTCGGTTGACCGGGACCTGACTTTGGCAGTTCTGGACCGCGCCATGACCCTGCTGCCGGGGCATCTGACCGTGCTGGCCCTGCCCGTGCAAGCCATCGGCAAAAGCACCGAACATCAGGCCTGGCCCGGCACCCTGACCTTGTCAGCACAGACCCTGCTTGCCGTGCTGCATGACATCGCGGCCTCGGTCGCCCGCGCCGGGGTCAAGCGTCTGATCTTTGTCAACGGCCACGGCGGCAACCGCGCCCTTCTGGAACTGGCCTGCCGCGATCTGCGCGCCGAACTGGGCCTGATCACCGCCCATGTCGCCTGGGATGACTTGGCCGATGCCAAGGCTGTGGTGGGCGAGGCCGAAGCGCAGGACGGTCTGCACGGCGGCGACGTTGAAACCTCGGCCATGCTGGCCGCCCATCCGGGCAAGGTGCGGATGGACCGGGCAGAGGACTATGGCTCGGCCCATATCGCATGGCGCGGCCACCACCCGCTGTTGGGTCTGGGCTCTGCCTCCGCCCGCCCCGGCTGGCTGATGGGGGATCTGAACCCCAAGGGTGCCATCGGCAATGCAGCGGCTGCGACCGCAGCCAAGGGCGAGGTCCTGCTGGCCAACGCCGCCCGCAACCTGGCCCGCGTCCTGACCGACTTCGCCCACTTTGGCCAAACCCACCAGCCCGGATGACATGGAATCCTTTGGGGTCACGGCCCCGTTTTGCTTGCGTGAATAACCCACCTTCGCCCCTTACCCTGACCGGGAACGCGCCAGGCAAAAGGGCCGCCCATGACCAGCATATCCGGCAAGACCACCACTGACTGGGCAGCCTTTGCGGCTGAACTGGCCCCGGTCGAGGTGATCTCGGAACCCGTTCTGGTCAAGAAACGCAGCCGAGACTTCTTCTGGTATTCCCCCATCCTCGACCGCCGCCTGAAGACTTGCTTTGGCGATCTGGTCGCAAGGCCGAAATTCCCCGCCGAAATGGCGCGATGCCTTACCCTGTCAGCGCGCCACCGCATCCCCACGACTTTGCGGGGCGGGGGAACCGGAAACTATGGCCAGTCCGTGCCGATGGAAGGCGGGCTGATCATCGACACCACCGAGATGGGCCGCATTCTGGAAATCGGCCCCGATTTCGTGCGGGTCGAGGCGGGGTGCAACATCCTGACGCTGAACAATGCACTGAAGGAAAAGGGCCGCGAACTGCCGGTCTTCCCATCGACCCAAGACATAGCGACCATCGGCGGCTTTATCTCGGGCGGGTCGGCGGGCATTGGCACGGTCAGCCACGGAATGCTGCGCGATGCGGGCAATGTGCTGGAAATCAAGGCCCTGTCAGCCGAGGACCCACCACGCGAGCACGTTTTTCGCGGCGATGACATCAACATGATCCATCACGCCTGGGGCATCAATGGCGTCATCACCGAACTGACCCTGCGCACTGTGCCGACCGAGGATTGGATTGGATGCATCGCCACCTTTGACACCTATCCCGCCTGCTATGCCGCCGGCATGGCCCTTGCGGCAAGCCCGATCTGCCGCAAACTCTGCTCCACCCTCGACGCCCGCATCGTCGCCTATTTTGACCGCCTCAAGGGCATTGCGCCCGAGGGTCGCCCAATGCTGGTCACCCTGATTCCCCGCCCGCAGATCGACGACTTCCGCGCCCTGATCGCGGATCACAACGGCCAGATCGCCCTGGAAATGGACGAGGCTGAACGCCTGACCCGCAAATTGCCCCATGCGTTCGAGTTTTCCTACAACCACACCACCCTTCAGGCGCTGAAAACCGACCGCAAGGTGACCTATCTGCAAATCCTGTGCCCAGCACCGCTGAACGTGGCCAAGATCACCGAATTGCAGGGCGTGCTGGGTGATGACGTCTACATGCACCACGAGTTTTCGCTGATGGGCGGGCAGCGGGTCGCCTTTGACCTGCCCCTGGTCAAATACACCACCGACGAGCGGCTTTATCAGATCATGGCCCTTTACGAGGCTCATGGCTGCCCCGCCTCGGACCCGCATTCCTGCATCATCGAAGAGGGCGGCATGAAAAAGGCCGATTACCGCCACCTGGCCTGGAAAAAACGCATGGACCCGCTGGGCCTGCTGAACACCCCCAAGACCCGCGAATGGGCGCGCGTGCGCGACATGACGCCCGAAGCCATCCTCGCCTTGCACCAAACCTGAACCGGGCAAAAGACCCGAGCCAACACGGAGATGACCATGACCTTCCTCAACCGCCACGGCAAACCATTGCCCAAATCCATCCTGGGGTCCGCCCCCAAATCGCATGACGCAATGAGCCGCCGAGAGTTTCTGGCCACCGCCACCGCCTTTGGCGCCACCACGGCAACCGCCTATGCCATGCTGGGCCTGCCGACCCCCGCCCAAGCGCAGGAAACCCCCGTCAAGGGTGGCACTCTGCGCGTGGCAATGCAGGTGATGGACCTCAAGGACCCGCGCACCGCCGACTGGAGCCAGATTGCCAACCTGGAACGCCAGTTTCTGGAACCCTTGGTGAAATACACCCAGGACTTTACCTTTGAGGGCAAGCTTCTGGAAAGCTGGGAGGTCAATCCAGATGCCACCCAATACACCCTCCATGTTCGTCCCGGTGTGACCTGGAACAACGGTGACGCCTTCACGGCGGATGATATTGCCTTCAACATCGCCCGCTGGTGCGACAAGGGGACCGAGGGCAACTCGATGGCATCCCGCTTTTCGACCCTGATCGACGAGGCCACCGGCAAGGCCCGCGACGGCGCCATCGTCAAGGTTGATGACATGACGGTGCAACTGAATCTGTCCGCCCCCGACATCGCAATCATTCCCAACATGGCCGACTATCCCGCGCTGATCGTGCACCGCAGATATGACGAAACCGGGGCCAACCTGGCGGCCAATCCGATTGGGACCGGACCGTTCGAACTCGAATCCCATGCCGTCGGCGCAAAGGCCCGCGTTGTGCGCCGCAAGGATGGCAAATGGTGGGGCGGCGAGGCCAATCTGGACGCCATCGAGTTCATCGACCTGGGCAACGATCCGGCGATCGAGATCAACGCCTGGGGTGCGGGCGAGGTAGACCTGAACCAGCAATCGGGCGAAAATTTTCTGGATCAGCTGGACGCCCTTGGCGCCACGCGCAACACGGTTGCCACCGCCAATACGGTTGTGGCCCGCATGAACGTGGGCCAGGAACCCTATACCGACAAGCGGGTGCGTCAGGCGATTCAGGCGGCGGTCGACAATGCCGTGGTGCTGGAGCTGGGGATATCCGGCCTTGGTACCGTGGCTGAAAACCACCATGTCAGCCCGATCCACCCCGAATATGCTGAATTGCCAAAGCAGGTCCGTGACCCGGCCCGCGCCAAGGCGCTGCTCGAAGAGGCAGGCAAGGCGGATTTCGAGTTTGACCTGATCTCGATCGACCAGGATTATCATCAGGCCTCCTGCGATGCGATCGCCGCGCAGGTCCGCGACGCAGGAATCGCCATCAAACGAACGATCATTCCAGGCTCGACCTTCTGGAATGACTGGACCAAATACCCCTTCTCGATGACCAACTGGAACATGCGCCCCCTTGGCGTTCAGGTTCTGGCGCTGGCCTATCGGTCTGGCGAGCCGTGGAACGAAAGCGCCTATGCCAACCCCGATTTCGACGCCAAGCTGGCCCAAGCCCTCGCCACCGCCGATGTCGAGGCGCGCCGGGCAATCATGGCCGAACTGGAGGCGATGCTGCAAGGTGACGGCGTTCTTATCAACCCCTTCTGGCAGAACGTCTATTCGCACTCGAACCCCAAGCTGAAGGGCTACCGCGTCCATCAGACCTTCGAGATGGATCTGGCCGGCGTCTGGCTTGAAGCCTGACCCAAGCCCCTGCTTCGGGGGCCGGTTCTGCGGCCCCCGATCCACCTTTACCTCCTCCCCTCCCTCTCCCCCCCTCCCTCACCCCCCAAGAAGAACAGGAGATCCCCGATGCATTTCCGCCCCACTGGCCTTGCCCTGTCGCTCGCCCTTGCCTCCGCCGCCTTTCCGGTCTGGTCACAAGACACCAATATCCGCGTGATGGACTGGGCGGGTTTCGATGCCCCCGGCCTTTACGCCGATTACGAGGCGAAATGGGGCGTGAAGCCCGACTATGAATTCGTGACCTCGGATGACGAAACCTTTCAGAAGGTCAACTCAGGCTATGAGGCCGATGTGCTGAAAGGCTGCTCGCAGATGGTGCCAAAGTACCGCGAGGCTGGCCTGATCCAGCCGTGGGACGCCACCCGCATCCCCGAGTTGAAGAACATCGACCCCGCCTTCCTGAACTCCCCCGTCATTCAGGATCAGGACGGCATCTGGATGATCCCCACCGATTGGGGCGTCACCGCCGTGGCCTATAATGCCGAAATGGTTCCGGCCGCGGATGTGGCCAGCCTGCAGATCTTCACCAACCCCGCCTATCTGGGCAAGACCGCCTTGCCCGATGCCTCCGATGATGTCTGGGCGCTGGCCTATCTGGCCACCGGGGTCACCGACTGGACCAATATCACCGATGCCCAGTTTCAGGCCGCCGCCACCTGGCTGCGCGCCGCCCATAAGAATGTGCGCGCCTATTTCAACTCCTCAACCGAAATGGCCCAGATGATGACTTCGGGCGACATTCTGGTGGCCTGGTCCTGGCCTGACGGTTTCAACTACCTCAGCAAGGATGGTTTCCCGGTCGGCAACCAGCGCAACCCGGTTGAGGGCATCACCTCGTGGTTCTGCGGTGTCGTCCATCTGAAGAACGCCCCCGCGGGTGACGAACGCGCCTATGACTATGTCAACTCCTGGATCCGTCCCGCAGCGGCCAAGGTGCTGGTGGACGAGATCGGCTATGGCCATGTCAACACCGAAGGCATGAAGGTCTTTGACCCCGAAACGCTGGACAAGCTTGGCCTTGGCCCCGTGACCGGCCTTGCCCTGCCGCAACTTCCCATCAGCGGGGCACAGCGCGAACTCCAGCTGACCGAGTTTGAAAACATCAAGGCCGGGTTCTGACCCGGCCGCACGAGGCAGCCATGTCCACCCCACCAGCCCTGTCCATCCCGCAGGGCAGCCGATACGTTCTTGCCCGCGCCCGTGTGCCAGCCGAACTTGTCCTCTCCCCCCCGCCCGGGGCCCAGCAAGACAGTGAAGGCGCTCACCTGCTGGACGTGTTGGTCGATCAGGGCCGCATCGGGGGCCTGTTCCCGGCAGGGCAGGCCCCCGACATCGCGCAGGTTGATGTGCAGGGCCGCCACCTCTGGCCCGCCCTGATCGACATGCACACCCATCTGGATTGCGGCCACGCCATCCCCCGCGTCCGCCCCGACGGCACCATTCACGGCGGCTTTTCTCTGACCGCCGAGGATTGGCCACGCTGGACCGATCACGACCTAGCCCTGCGCATGGAGTTCGGCCTGGCCTGCGCCCATGCCCACGGCGTTTCCGCCATCCGCAGCCATGTCGACAGCGAAACCCTGGCCCATTCGCAACATCATTGGCGCGCGCTGGACGCCATGCGCCACAAATGGGCGGGCCGCGTCGATCTGCAAGGCGTCACCATCTGCGCGATGGAGGCTTGGTTGGGCGACGACGCCCGCGCCCTGGCCGACCTGGCCGCTCAATATGGCGGCATCCTTGGCGGTGTCACCGACACGCTGGACCGGGGCGAAAACGGGACCTATGACAGGCTCTCTCACGCCCTTGACCGTCTGTTCGCCTTGGCAAAGGAACGCGGGCTGGACGTTGACCTGCATGTCGACCAAACCGACGACCTCAAAGCCTTCACCATCCCCGAAATCGCCCGCGCCCGCCTGCGCTCGGGCTTTCAGGGCCGGGTCGTGCTGGGCCATTGCGTGAACCTGTCCCTACAACGGCCCGAAACCATTCAGGCCACTCTGACCCTTGCGCGCGAGGCCGACCTCGCCTTTGTCTCGATGCCGACCCCCATGATGTACCTGATGGACCGTAAACCGAACCGCACCCCCCGCTGGCGCGGCGTCACGGCGGCCAATGAAATCCGCGCCGCTGGCCTGCCCCTTGCCATCGGCGGCGACAATTGCCGGGATGCGTGGTTTCCTTACGGCGACCATGACATGCTGGACACGCTGAAACAGGCGATCCGGGTCTTTCAGGCCGATGAACCCTTGACCGGCAGCCTTGCGATGGCCGCCCGCACCCCCGCCGACCTGATTGGCCGCCCCGACCTTGGCCGCATCGACGTGGGTCTACCCGCCCATGTGATCCTGTTCTCCGCCCGCAGCCTGAACGTGATCCTGTCCCGCGACCAATCCGACCGGATCGTGCTGCATCATGGGCGGCAAGTGACTGACCCCCTGCCGCTGCACAACGAATTGGAAGTTGCTTTGGGCCTGACCCCGACCATGCCATAGTCGCCCAACACCCAGACCTGAGGCCACCCATGCAACTGACCGATTTCGCCCATTTCCTGCGCTGGCAGGACGTTCCCGAACCGGTGCAGACCCGCACCCGCGATTTCCTGCTGGACCTTTTGGGCGTCGCCGCAGGCGGCATCGGCACCCGCCTGTCACACATCATCCGCGACCATGCCGCCGATCAGTTCGGCGCGGGCGGCGCATCCGCCCGGATGCTGCTGGATGGCCGGCGCGTCAGTCCTGCGGGGGCGACCTTGGCAGGTGGCATGACCATCGACGCCTTTGACGCTCATGACGGCCACCGCCTGACCAAGGGTCACGCCGGTTGCGCCGCCCTGCCAGCGGCACTGGCTATGGCCGAGGCGACCGGGCATCTGGATGGCGGCGACCTGCTGGTATCGCTGCTGTTGGGCTATGAAATCGGCACCCGCGCCGGGATTGCCCTGCACCGCACCGCCGCCGATTACCACACCTCCGGCGCCTGGACCGCGCTGTCCTGTGCCGCCATCGGTGCCCGCTATCTGGGCCTTGGGGCGGCTCAGACCCGCCACGCTTTGGGCATCGCGGAATACCATGGCCCCCGCAGCCAGATGATGCGCTGCATCGACCATCCGACCATGCTCAAGGATGGCTCAGGCTGGGGCGGCATGGCGGGGGTGTCGGCGGCCTATCTGGCCCGCTCCGGTTTCACCGGCGCGCCCGCCATCACTGCCGAGGGCGACGATGTAGCCGACCTTTGGGGTGACCTTGGGCAAAACTGGCGGGTGATGGAGCAATACTACAAACCCTTCCCGGTCTGCCGCTGGGCGCAACCGCCTGTGATGGCCGTTCTGTCCCTGATGCAGGCCCACGCCCTCAAATCCACCGATGTTGCGCGGATTGAGGTTGTGACCTTCCACCAATCCCTGCGACTGGCCACCCGCACCCCCGACACGACCGAACAGGCGCAATACTCCACCGCCTATCCCGCCGCCGTCGCCGCCGTGCGCGGCACCATCGGGGCGGCGGATATCTCCGAAGCCGCCTTTGCCGACCCCGAAATCCGCCGTCTGGCCCAAGGCATGGTCGTGACCGAATCCGATACCTACAACACCGCTTTCCCCGCCCGCCGCATCGCCCATGCTGTCTTGGTCCTGCAAGACGGCACCCGCCTGCAATCCGCTCCGACCGAGGCCCGAGGCGACCCCGAGGCGATGGTCAGTCAGGCCGAAATGCGGGCCAAATTCCATTCCTATGCCGATCCGGTTCTGGGTGAACCCCGCGCCACGGCCTTGCAGGCCGAGGTTGAAAACCTGTCCACAGGACAGTCCCTGCAGCGGTTGCTGGATCTGGCGACAGCCCCGGCCAAAGGTTGAAATCAGGTTAAGACGAAAGGCTTTGTTGCATAGAGTTTCGGTTCGCAAGTCTCCCCCTTTTCTGCATGGTTTCATTTGATTTCGACGGTGATTGGCATGCCGATTGCGGTGAAGGTGTTTATGCACCTCACGGCGATGGCGGCTTCGGTGATCTGGGTGTCTCGGTTGCGGGATCGCAAGTTGGGTCCGACGATGGACTTGTAGCGTGCCATCGCGGTTTCGGCGAGGGATCGTCGGTGGTAGCCGATCTCGACCTTCCACGCCTTGGCCCCGATCTCGGCGATGCGTCGGACGGCGTCGCCCCGGGTTTTTGGCGCGTCCTTTTCCGTGGATGGCGGGGTGATGGCAGCCCCGGTTCGCGGGGGTATAACGGGCGTCGCCTCGATGGCGAGGATGGCCCGGTGGCTGACAAAGCTGTCATAGGCCTTGTCCGCGCTGACCACCGCCACCGGCGCTTTGACCTTTGCCAGCAGCCCCAGCAGTTCCGGCCCGTCATGGTGGTCGCTTCCCGTCAGGGTATGGGCCAGAATCTCACCCGTTTCGGTGTCAACCGCCAGATGCAGCTTGCGCCAAACCCTCCGTTTGCCCTTGCCATGCTGGCGCATCTTCCACTCACCCTCGCCGAACAGCTTCAGCCCGGTGGAGTCGATGGCCAGATGCAGCGGCCCCGTCTGCGCCCCACGCCTCAGGTCCGGCACCGCCAGATCAGCCGCCCGCCGCGACAGGGTTGGGTAATGCGGCACCGGGATCGTGAGCCCCAGCATGGTCTTCAGGCTGCGCAAAAACCCCTGTGTTTGCCGCAAAGGCAGCTTGTAGACCGCCCGAATGCCCAGTGCGCACAGGATCGCCGCATCGCTGTAGCGCATCCCCTTACCGCCGGTCGCTCGCCAGTCGCGCAAAACCTCGTCATGCAGCCAAAGCGTGACCCCACCCCGCGAAACAAGGGCGCGATTGTAGTCCGGCCAATTGGTCACACGCCAGGTCCGCTTCGCAGGACAGGTTTCATCGGGAGGAGGGGACTGCTTTGCCATCCACCGCCTGAATCACAAAGCCGCTCAGAGGGGAATCCACGTGATTTCAACAGTCTCTATGCAACAAAGCCAAGACGAAAAGGTAAGTATACGGAATGAATGGGAAAAAGGTGATGTCCCACGCGTGGACATCACGCCCTCAGCCGCTTGCCCTCAGGATCAAACGCCGCCCCTTCCAACACCCGCGCCCGATGCGGCCGCCCCAGCACCATCACCTCCAACTCCGTCCCCGCCGCGATATCCGGCCGCAGATAAGCCAGCGCCAGCGACTGCCCCACATGATATCCATACGCCCCCGACGACACCTTGCCCGCAGGCTTTCCCGCCAGATCAAAGATCGGCTCATTGCCCGTCGCATCCGCCGTGCTGACCTCGATCACCAACGTCCGCAAAACCTCCCGCGCAGGCTTGCCAGCAATCGCCGCATAAGCCTCTTTGTTCAGGAAATCCTTGTCCATCTTGATCAGCCCGGCCAGACCCGTTTCCTGCGGCCAGTATTCGGGCGAATAGT
>CAMDHB010000059.1 GCA_945897655.1 Pseudorhodobacter antarcticus | reverse complement strand
ACCCTGAATGGCAATGCCATCCCGACCAAAGGCGAAACATCGGTGATTCTTGGCGGTTCCCTTGGCGCGAACTTTGCAGTCAGGGACGAACTGGCTGTTTCTGCCCAGTCCCAATTGGACGCGCTGGCCCGTGATCTGGTTGAACGGTTTTCGGACAGCGGGCTTGACCCCAGCCTTGCCCCGGGCGACCCCGGCCTTTTCACGGATGCGGGCGCTTCCTTCGATACCTTGAACGAGGTTGGGCTTTCCCAGCGGATCAAGGTCAACACGGTCGTTGACCCGGCAGGTGGTGAGGCGGTTTGGCGGTTGCGCAGTGGTTTTGGCGCCACCGCACCGGGCCCTGCGGGCGACACAACCTTGCTGACGGCACTGCGCTCTGCCCTGACCACCGCGCGCGAGCCTGTGTCTGGCGGCTTTATGGCTGGTCAGCGCAGCTTTGCGACGCTGTCCAGCGATCTGCTGTCCAGCGCCGCAACCGCCCGCGTTTCGGCTGATGGCGAGGCGGCCTATGCCCGCACCCGGCTGGAAACCTTTGAATCGATTGAGGCAGAGAATGGCGTCGATACCGATCAGGAAATGCAGACCCTCCTGCAAATTGAACAGGCCTATGCCGCCAATGCCAAGGTCATCCAGATGGTGGGTCAGATGATTGAACGATTGTTAGAGATCTGATCATGTCACAACTCACCATCGGCGACCGTGCGCAATCCCTGATCCTCAGCCGTCGCAATGAGACGCTGAAAGACAGCATCCAGTCGCTGTCCCATGAATCCGTCACTGGCCTGATCCGCGACACGACCGAACGCGTCAAGGGTGACTTTGTTCCCCTTGCCGGCATTGAAGCGACCCTGACCCAGCTTGACGCGTACCGGTCGGTAACCGCTGAAACCGGCATGATTGCCAATCACATGCAACTTGCGTTGACCAGCATCGCAGACAGCGCCGCGACCCTTGGCTCGTCTCTGTTGGCGGCGGCAAGCAGCAATTCTCCCTCTCGAATCAACACCTTGGGCCTTGACTCTACCCAGCGGCTGAATGGGGCGATGGCGGCGCTGAACGCGCGTATGGGGGACCGTTCGCTGTTCGCTGGGGTTGCGACCGACAGTTCTGCCGTTGCCCCACCCGAGACGATGATGATTGCTTTGGATGCCGCTGTTTCAGGTGCCATCTCTTCGGCCGATGTCGAGGATGCGGTCAACGCCTGGTTCACCGACCCCGCTGGGTTTGAGGCGGTGGTGTATCAGGGCGGCACGCCCCTTGGTCCGGTGCCAATTGGCCCCGATCAGCAGGCGCAGCTTGATGTTACAGCCGTTGATCCGGCAATCGTGTCAATGATCAAGGGCCTTGCGATGGCCAGTCTGTTGCAGCGCGGTGTCCTTGCTGGCAGCGATGTCGCGCGCGCCGATCTGGCAAAGCGCGCCGGGGAAAGCCTTGCCTCGTCGCAGACTGCCTTTGCTGAACTTGGCGCGCGCCTTGGCACGACCGAGGCGGGCATCGTCAACGCAGGCGTTCAGAACGACGCCCAAAAGGCCGCGCTGGAAACCGCGCGTCTGGGCCTGCTGTCCGTCGACCCGTATGAGACCGCCGCCAAACTTCAAGAGGCGCAGACGCAGCTTGAAACCCTTTTTGCTATAACCGCGCGCATGTCGCGCCTCAGCCTGGTGAATTTCCTTTGAAACATCTCTATCTCGCGGCCCTTCTGCTTGCCGGCGACCTGGGTCTTGGCAATCCCGCCTATGCTGGACCAATCCGGATCAAGGACCTGGTCGAGTTTGACGGGGTCCGCGGCAATGACTTGGTCGGTTATGGTCTGGTGGTCGGGCTGAATGGGTCCGGCGACGGGTTGCGCAATTCCCCTTTCACCGAGGAGATTCTGTCCAATCTGCTGGAACGCCTTGGTGTCAACGTGACGGGCGAGCAGTTTCAGCCCAAGAACGTGGCTGCCGTCTTCGTAACCGCCTCCTTACCGCCCTTTGCCCGGTCGGGCGGGCGGATTGATGTGACGGTATCGGCCATCGGGGACGCCAAAAGCCTGCTGGGCGGCACCCTGATCATGACGCCCTTGAACGGCGCGGATGGGGAGATTTACGCCGTGGCCCAAGGTGCCATTATTGCGGGTGGCATCGTGGCCGAGGGGGATGCCGCAAAGGTCACCCAAGGTGTGCCAACGGCGGGAGTTATTCCCGGCGGCGCGCATGTCGAACGCGAAGTGCAGTTTGACTTCACCCAGCTTCGCTCGATCCGCCTTGCCCTGCGCTCGCCCGACTTCACGACCGCTGAACGGATCGAGACGGTGATCAATCGCGAATTCGGCGGCCAGGTCGCGCGGATGGAGGATTCGGGTACTGTCAGCCTGAATATTGCCGCCACCCAGATCAACTCCCCCGCCCATGTCATCGCCCGGCTGGAAAACCTTGAGGTGGAGCCCGAAAGCCGTGCACGTGTGGTGGTGGATCAGCGGTCTGGCACGATTGTCATGGATGAGGACGTCCGCATCAGCCGTGTGGCCATTGCCCAGGGCAACCTGACCCTTCGGATCGACGAGGCACCGATGGTCGTGCAGCCCAACCCCTTTGCTGAGGGTGAGACGGTCGTCGTGCCCCGCACGACCGCCGATATCCAGAACGCCCCCGGTACCGGGCTGGCCGAGGTCAAGGGAAGTGCCAATCTTTCCGAGGTCGTGGCCGGGTTGAATGCCCTTGGCGTCGCCCCCCACGACATGATCGACATCCTCAAAAGCATCAATGCGGCAGGCGCGCTCCACGCTGAATTCGTGGTCAACTGACGACAAGGCCGGGGATCCATGGGTCTCCGGTCGCCTCGATCAGCCTTCGTCAGAAGTAACTGCGAACCAACGCGCCAGAGATCAGCGACCAGCCATCCGCCACAACGAAAAACGCCAGTTTGAACGGCAACGAAACCACGGCCGGTGGGACCATCATCATACCCATCGACATCAGGATGGCCGCCGTGACCAGATCGATGATCAGGAACGGCAGATAGATCAGAAACCCGATCTCGAACGCCCGAGAGATCTCTGACAACATGAAGGATGGCACCAGCAACGACAGCGGCGCATTCAGGGCCGCCTCGGTGCTGCCCGGGCGCAGGGTTTGCAGGGCAGCAAAGGTTTCGGGGTCAGTGCGTCCGGCCATGAACGTGCGAAAGGGTGACAGGATCAACGGAATTGCCTGTTCAACGTCAATCGTGCCTTCCGAAAACGGTTGCGCGCCGTTCTGCCAGGCTTCGGTAAAGATGGGGTCCATCACGAACCACGTCAGGAAAAGGGCCAGGCTGACAATCACCATATTGGGTGGTGATTGCTGCAACCCGATCGCTTGCCGCAGAATGGACAGGACCGTGACGATGAAGGGAAAGCAGGTCACCATCACTGCCAGACCCGGCACAATGCTCAGCACCGTGATCAAGGCCAGCAATTCGATCGACCGTGTAGCAAGGGAATTGTCCTGTCCCAGGTCGAGAGAAAACGCTTGTGCCAGAGCAGGCGAGGCGAGTGTGCTGAGCAGAACACCCAAGGTGAGGATGCGGATCACAGGCCACCGCGCAGATTTGCCACCTCGGTCAGGCGCACGGCGAGTTGTCCGGCCTGATCGCCCTCCAACTCCTCCAACTCGCCCCGCGCAATCAATCGGTCGCCGACATACAGCTCAACCGGATCGTCCACGCGGCGGTCCAGCGCCAGAACGGCATCGCGGCTCAACCGAAGAAGGTCGCGTACCAGCGGGCGCGCCTTGCCGACCGATATGGTCACCTCAATCGGTACTTGGGCGAAGGGGTTGTTGTCAGGGGGGTTATCCATTGGGTCTGTCCTTTCCGGGAAGATCGAAGAAACCGCGCACTGCGGCTGCAATGTCGGCAGTGGCCTTGTCGAGGTCGACCTGCGTTTCGACGGCGCCAAGCTTGATGTAAACCTGCCCCTCGCCCAGCGTCGGCTCCTCCTCGATCCGCACTGGCAGTCCAGTGGCCTGTTCCAACAGCGCCTCCACCGGGGCGCGTGCAATGGGATTGAGGACCAGCGTCACTGGGGCGTCGCCCAACCCCTCGGCCAGTGGCATCAGGGTTTCCAGCACGAACGGTGCCAGCGTTTCGCGGGCAATCTCGGGCAGAAGCCGGCCCACAATCTCAACCATCAAGGGCTCGATAGCCTTCAGGATATGGCTGCGTGCCTCGTGATAGGTGAAGCCCAGGCTTTGCAGATTGCGCGCCAGATCTGCGCCGATCCGGCTTTGGTCATCGGACTGCGCGGCGTTTGCATCTTCCCAACCGGCGCGGTAGCCCGTGTCATAAGACGCCAGCTTTTCATCCTCCAACGCCACACGGTCCAGCACCACCGTCTGCGTCTTCGTGGGTTTTTCCGCTGTATCAAATACTTCCAGCTTCAGGGCCATTAGGCAGGCTCCTCATCATGTTCCATCCAGCTGCGCAGAATTTCGATCGATTCCGCTTGCCGCTCCTCGATCAGGCGGCGCAGGCGTGCGACGGGGTCAGTATCAATGCCATTCATCGCTGCTTCCTGTTCGGAAAAGTCCGCCGTCGCTGGCATCATCATCATGGCCAGATCATCAATCTCACCGTCCAGGGCACCGGTTCCATCGCTTCCACCGGGCAAGGCAAGTGGCGCATAAGGTGCATCGAGCTGCGGTGTTGTGCTGCTGCCTGAGGTGAGGATAGGCCGAATCACAAACAGCCCGAGGATCAGCGCGACAAGGGACAGGACAGCAAGCTGGATGATCGACATGACGTCCAGATTGCCCAAGGATCCTAACATCCCCGCCTCGACCAGAGTGCCATCCACGGCAATGGGCTGGAACGGCAACGATTTCAACGTCAGAACATCGCCCCGCGCTTCATCCAGACCCACGGCCGAGGCGACAAGCTCGGTCAGCGTGGCAAGCTCTTCTGGACTGCGCGGCTGGAAAGTAACCGACCCGTCTGCAGCTACAACCGTTTCTTGATCCACGAGAACCGCAACCGAGACCTTGCGCACTGACCCGGGCGCCTTGATGATTTGCCGGCTGGTTTCCGAAACCTCGTAATTCACGCGCTCTTGCTTTTCTGTGGTCTGACTTTGGTTCGACCCTGCGGCCCCTGCATCGCCATCCGGCAGGTTGGAGGCGACAGTCACATTGCCCTCACTGCCATTGCTGGACCCCGATTTATCCTGCGTTTCGGTCGAAATCGCGACCCGACCGGCGGGGTCGAAGATATGTTCGTTCACCTCCTCCCGATCTGTGACGACGTCGACATTGACTTCAACCACAGCCTTCCCCGGCCCGACCCGGGCCGCCAGCAAGCGTTCCACATTCTCGCGAATTTCGGCGGCCCTGGCGTTGCTTGCGGTATTCGGTGTTGTCGCATCGCTGTCCGAAGGGATCAGGCCAGCTACCGAATCGATCACCGCCACGTCATCGGGAAGCATGCCGGGCACCGCCGCCGCAACCAGATGGCGCAGCGCCCGGGCTTGCAGGTCGGTCAGCACACCGGTGGCCGAGATGACGGTGACACTGGCCGTGGGCTTACCATCTGTCTGAAACAACTGCGTGGGGGCCTGCGCCACATGGACACGGGCCGATCTGACCCCGGGCAGGGCCAGAACCGTGCGCGCCAACTCGCCTTCCTTGGCGCGCCAATAGGCCGCGTCAAACATTTGTGATGTCGTGCCAAAGCCGGACAGACCATCCAGCAGCTCATACCCGGTGCCGCCAGTCGCGGGCAGACCCTGCCCCGCCAGGATCATCCGCAAATTGTCGCGCTGTGATTCGTCGACATAAATCGCATCCCCACGCACCTCATAAGGGGCGTTCTGGGCGTCCAATGCGGTGATCACCTCGCCGGCCGCAGCGCTTTCCAGACCCGAGTACAGCAATGCCATGCTGGGCGTTCCCGCCATTCGGGCAAGGCCCAGCACTGCCAGAAACATCCCCAAGGTTGCACCAACCACGATGGCCCGCCGCCTGTTGCCAAGGTTCGCCCACAACTCCAGCAAATTCTGCACTGTCTTCTCCACTCAAGGGCTTCTGCCGCTTCTGACACCAGCAATGGCGGATGCCGCTTAACAATCGGTTAGGATGAATGGGTCTATCTTCGGTCTTGCAGCGAGGACGGAGGTGACCGGTGGCCGAAGCTGAAATGCCGCAGGATGCGGTACCGAAAAAGAAGTCAAAGCTGCCCCTGATCCTGGGGTTGGTGTTGTTCGTGGCCTTGGGCGGCGGCGGGTTTTATGCCGTGTTTTCCGGCCTGATCCTGGGTCACGCGCCGGAACCCGTGGTGGGGGAACATGCAAGCGACCTGCCCGACATTGCCTTTGTTCCGTTGGAACGTGTCACAATCACGCTGGGCGAAGTTTCCGCCAATTCCCACCTGCGATTTGCTGCCCAGTTGGAAGTCAACTCCGCCTACCAGTCAGACGTCGTGATGCTGACGCCGCGGATACTGGACGTCATCAACGGATACCTCCGCGCGGTCGAGGTGCAGGAGCTTGGCGACCCGAACGCGCTCGTCCGGCTTCGGTCGCAGATGCTGCGCCGGATCCAGATCGTGACGGGTGAGGGGCGGGTTCGCGACCTGCTTGTCACTGAATTTGTGCTCAACTGAAAGGCGCGGGAATGAACCTGATATCCGATGTTCTGCTGTCCTTGGGTGCCTTTGGCGCGGCCATTTACTGCTTTGTTCTGTCAAATCGTCTGAAAAAATTCACGACACTGGAAAGCGGCATGGGCAGTGCCATCGCTGTCCTTTCCGCACAGGTTGACGACATGACAAGGGCGCTGGACCGGGCCCGCAACGCGGCAACGGGCTCTGCCGCAAGTCTGCAAGACCTGACCGTCCGTGGGGAAGCTGTGGCCGCCCGGATTGACCTGTTGCTGGCATCCATGCACGATCTGCCGCAGCCAGAGCACACTGCCCCAGCTGTTGAGGAGGAGGAAGAAAGCGACCGGAAGTTGCGCTTCGTCCGCCGCAGGTCAACGCGCACGGGGTTGGAGGCTGCGGAATGAAACCCCTGCGCCGCCGTATGGGCCGTGGGGCCCTCGTGATCCTTGCCCTGATCCTCGCCTCGTCGGGAGCCTTGCGTGTGGGCTCCGGTGTTGGGGCTGCCTTGGCAAACTCGGAAGTGGCAGAAAGTGCAGTACCGCTGAATTGCCCCGTGCCCTCTGCTGCCGTTGCAGCCGCCCTTGTTGGGCGGGAGGAGTTTGTCAAACAGCAGGAACTTCAGCTGGAAGAGCGTCTTGCCGCCCTAGCCTTGGCCGATCAGGCCATATCCAAACGTCTGGCCGAATTGCAAGGCGCGGAAGAGGAGTTGAAGAAGACGCTGGCTATCGCGGACGGCGCTGCCGAAAAGGACCTGGCGAAACTGACCGCCGTTTATGAGGCCATGCGCCCGGCCGATGCCGCCGCCTTGTTCCAGACGATGGCGCCCGAGTTTGCTGCCGGATTCCTGGGGCGCATGCGTCCGGAAATTGCCGCAGCGGTTCTCGCTGGCATGAACCCCGGCAAAGCCTATTCGATTTCCGTCCTGATCGCGGGGCGCAATGCGACGGCGCCCAAGACCTGATGTCAGCCTTTCTTAATGGGTTGGTGGCAAGGTTGGGGTCCGTACTCTGACCCAAGGAACAGCGCATGATCGGCATCGTCGGAATCATAATGATCTTTGTGATGGTGTTCGGCGGTTACATGGCAGCCGGCGGCAAGATGGGAATCATCCTGCATTCCCTGCCGTTCGAAATGATCATCATTGGCGGTGCCACGGTTGGGGCCTTTCTACTGGGCAACAGCATTGCGGTTGCCAAGCAAACGATGAAGGACATTGGCAAGGTGTTCAAAGGCGCCCATTGGAAGCCAACCGATTACCGCGATCTGCTGGCCCTTTTGTTCGATCTTGTCCGCATTGCCCGGTCAAACCCTGTGGCCCTTGAAGAGCATGTCGAAAACCCGGCGGAATCAACGATCTTCAGCCGCTATCCTCGCATCCAGAATGATCATAACGTGGTGGAACTCATCTGCGACACGCTGCGCGCCGCCTCGATGAACTATGACGACCCCCACCAAGTGGAAGAGGTTCTTGACAAACGGATGGAGGAGGCGCACCACCACGCCATGCATGGCAGTCATGCCCTGCAGTCGATCGCAGACGGCTTGCCCGCCATCGGGATCGTTGCTGCCGTTCTGGGCGTGATCAAGACCATGGGCTCGATCGACCAGCCGCCTGAAATTCTGGGCGGCATGATCGGCGGCGCCTTGGTCGGTACCTTTCTGGGTGTGTTCATGGCCTATTGCTTTGTCGGGCCAATGGCGACACGCATCAAGGCTGTGATTGATGAGGATGATCATTTTCATCAGCTGATCCGCGAAGTTCTGATCGCCAATCTGCACCGTCATCCGCCCAATATCTGCATCGAAGTGGGGCGTCAGAATACCCCGCACCACGTTCGTCCCAGCTTCGCCGATGTCGAGGAAGTACTGCGCGGCCTGAAACAGGACAACGCGGCATGATCCGCCGCTTTGCCTATGCGCTGCTGGCGGTATTGGTGGCGGTTCCGGCGTTTGGACAGACCGCCAAGGTTTCCAGCGGTGATCATGCCGAGTTCACACGCATCGTCGTTGAATACCCGGGACCGGTCGATTGGCAGGTGGGCCGAACCACCGACGGCTATGAATTGCGCCTGCCCGATGGTCCCCGCGCCTATGACCTGTCCAAGGTTTTTGACCTGATCGGAAAGAACCGACTGGCGGCGATCTGGGCTGATCCTGAACAAGGCTCCCTGCACCTCAGCATCGCCTGCTCTTGTTTTGCCATTCCGTTTGAGTTTCGTCCTGGCATCGTCGTCATCGACATTCGCAATGGGTCACCACCCAAAGGGTCATCCTTTGAACTGCCGCTTGATGGCGGTGCCGTGACCGAACTGGCCGCCCGCCCCATCATGCGGCCGATGAAGCGCCCTTTCGCCTCGCCACCACAGATTGCACCTGCGCTGCCCCGCCCGGTCTATGACTGGACCGCCAGGATCATGGACGGCAACCGCTCTGACGCGCCGCCTAGCCTTGCCGTGCAAGAGGCCGGGCAACTTGCCCTGCAACCCCTGCGCCAGTCCTTGATCGAAGAGCTCAGCCGTGGCGCTTCGCAGGGCATTGTCGACATGGCAAAACCCGCAGCCCCTTCGGGCAACATGGGCGAGGGCAACCCGTCGGTTGCGGTTCGTGTTGGTGACGCGCCCAACCTCGTGATCCGCCAGCGGGGTGAAGAGGGCGCGCCCCTGACAGCCAAGGGTGCTGCCTGCATTCCTGACGAAAAGCTTGACCTGGTAGCATGGGCCACTGATTCCCCGTTCAGCAGCCAGTTTGGCCCAATTATCTCCGCTCTTACGGGCGAATTCGATGTGCCTATGCCGCAGGCCGTCCAGAACGCAGCGCAGTTTTACCTTCACCTTGGCTTTGGCGCTGAAGCCCGCGCCATTCTGCGGGCCTTTCCGACCGAGCAAGAGGATGCAGCCATCTGGCAAAGCATGGCCCGCATTCTGGATGATGAGCCTGACACTGATCCCGCCTTTGCCGGAATGGCCGCCTGTGACACCGCCGCCGCGCTTTGGGCCGTTCTCGCCGACCCCGAGGTTCTTGCCGTCGGTCAGGTCGAGAAAGCTGCAATCTTGCGGACATTCTCGGCCCTTCCCGGTCATTTGCGCCGCCAACTTGGTCCCATTCTGGTCGACCGCTTCTTGGCCATGCAGGATTTCGCAACCGCGATTTCCCTCCGTGATGCTGTTCTGCGCGGCCTTTCCGAACCAGGACCAGAGATCGACATGATGCTGGCCGCGATTGAGCGTGCTGGCGGTTCCCCGGGCGCGAGTGAGGCACTTTTGGAAAGTGTGGCATCCACCTCCGGCCCCGACACACCCGACGCGCTCATGGCTCTGGTGGTTCAGCGCGCCGAACTTGGACAAGAGGTCACCTTTCAACAGGTCCAGTCGCTGGAGGTATATGCCAAAGAGCGCGAAGGAACTGCCGATGAGGCGAAGTTTGATCATGCCCTCACCTTGGCCTATGCCGCTTCTGGCGATTTTGCCTCTGCCTTTGGCAAGCTCGAGGGCGACCCCGAATCCGCGCCCATCCTGTGGAAAATCCTCGCCATCTCCGCGCCCGATTCGGCACTGCTTGACTATGCCGTACTTGCGAACAGCCAGCTGCTTCCGCCATCGGCAAAAGGGTCCGCTGCCCTGATCGCCACCCGCCTGCTGGACCTTGGCCTGTCCGGCCAGGCCGCCCGCTGGCTGTCTCTGGCCGAGGCGCCTGCGCCCCTGCTGGCTGCGCGCATCCAGCTTGCCGAAGGCCAGCCCCAAGATGCCCTCGCCCTGTTGGGCGGCGACCAATCCCCTTCGGCCTTTCCGATTCGGGCAACCGCCCTGCGCGACTTGGGCGACGACCGCGCCTTGGCCGGTCTCTTCGCAGAAGCCGGCATGACCGAGGAGCAATGGGCCACCATCAGCCGCATGCAGGATTGGTCAGCCCTGGCCAGTTCCGGCCCCGATGGCTGGAAACAGGCGGCACAGTCCCTGATCGGGCCCTTTCCTGATCCCAATGAAACCACGCCAGAAGATCCGACCGCTGGCCCCTTGGCCCAAAGCGAGGCCTTGCTTGCCAACAGTCAGGTCACCCGGGACGCCATCACGACCTTGCTGAACAGCGTGGATACCCCAAACTTCCTGACGCAGTAGCTCTGATCCTTACGGGTCAGTAACCTATCGGCACTAGCCTCGGCCAAGAAGGGAAGAATCCCTGATCCAAGGGTGAAGCCCATGATCTTTCGCCATTTTTCGACGCTGGCCCGCGCAGTTGCCTATTCCTGCGCAGTGTTCGCCGCAGGCGGCATTCACGCCGCACCGGACCCTTCCCGCGCTTGCGACCTTGCCGCTGCGGCTGCGGCCAAACGCAGTGGCGTTCCCATCGACATTCTGCTGGCCATCACCCGGGTCGAGACTGGGCGCGGCGGCACTGATCCCTGGCCCTGGACCATCAACGCCGAAGGTCAGGGTTACCGCTTTGACACCAAAGATGCCGCAATCATTGCCGCGACGGACCAACTGACGAATGGCACAGGCTCTTTCGACATCGGCTGTTTCCAACTGAACATGCGCTGGCACGGTGATAACTTTGCCGATCTGTCCGACATGTTTGATCCGACCCAGAACGCCGACTATGCCGCCAGTTTCCTGATGCAACTTTATGACGAAAGCGGCGATTGGGCTGCAGCCGTTTCGGCCTATCATTCCCGCACCACCGACCTGGCCGATGCCTATCTGGACCGGGTCAAGGCCGTCTTGAACGACCCCACGGCAACAGAACCGATGCCAGAGCCTGAACTCCGTGAAAACCTGTTCCCGTTGCTTCAGGCAGGCGGCCAAGGCGGTGCTGGTTCCCTCGTTCCCCTGCAAGTGTCGCGCGGCCCGTTGGTGGGGGGCTGATCCCAATGCCAACCTTGCGCATGAACATAGCCTCGATGTTCCGGCCCACCATCCTGCTGGCGCTGGCCTTGATGGCCGTCATCCTGATGATGGTCTTGCCGGTTCCGGCCTATCTGCTTGATATCGGCCTCGCCCTGTCCTTTGCGCTGGCCATCCTGATGCTGACAGTCACCCTCTTCATCGAACGGCCGCTGGATTTTTCGGCCTTCCCCACCATCCTTCTCGCCTCATTGATGCTGCGCCTGTCGCTGAACGTGTCCTCGACCAAGCTGATCATCGGGCAGGGCCACACCGGCACCGATGCCGCCGGTCACGTCATCGAAGGCTTTGCCGAATTCATCATGGGCGGCAATCTCTTGCTGGGTCTGGTGGTGTTCATCGTCCTGCTGATCGTCAACTTCGTCGTCATCACCAAGGGCGCTGGCCGCATGGCCGAGGTGGGGGCCCGATTCGCTTTGGACGGTATGCCCGGCAAACAGCTTGCCATTGACGCCGACATGGCCGCCGGCGCCATCACCCATACCGAAGCCAAACTGCGCCGCGAACGCGAACTGGCCGAGACCAACTTTTTCGGCGCCCTTGATGGTGCGTCGAAGTTCGTCAAGGGCGACGCCGTGGCGGGCCTGTTGATCACCGTCATCAACCTTGTGATGGGTCTGATCATGGGCGTCTTCGTTCACGAAATGCCCTTGGGTCAAGCCTTTGAAACCTATTCGATTCTGACTGTGGGGGATGGTCTGGTCAACCAGATCCCGGCCGTCATCATCTCGGTCGCGGCGGCGCTTCTGCTCTCGCGCAGCGGGGCGACCGGGGCGGCCGACATATCATTCTTCGCCCAGCTTGGCCGTTTTCCCGGCGCCTTGGGCACGGTGGCCCTGCTGATGGTCCTGATCGCGCTGGTGCCCGGCATGCCCTTCGTGCCCTTCACTGTTGGTGCAGCGATCCTTGCCTTTGCAGCTTGGCAAGCGCATCTGCGCAACCAAAAGCTGCCTGAGGAGGCGGTGCCTACTGCACCCGGCCCGCTGAAAAAATCGATCGGTGACGTGCTGGACTTCGACGAGATTCACATCGAATTCGCCCAAAACCTCGTCTCGATGGTGCTCGATCCCGCGACCGGCCTCGACAGCCGCATTGCCAACATGCGCAACCACGTGGCTTCCACCTTCGGCCTGATCCTGCCCGAAATCCGCCTGACGGATGAGGCGGCGCTACCCCCCGGAACCTATTGCATCCGCCTGCAGGGGGTTGAACGTGTCCGCGACAAACTCTTTCCCGAACGCTCGCTTGTCCTTCTGGCGGATGGCATTTCCGCACCCGACGGCATGGATGTGCGCGAACCGGTCTATGGTGCACCGGCCCGCTGGATCAGACCCGACATGCACGAGGATGCGGTCATCTCCGGCCTGACCGTCGTCTCGCCCCCCGAAGTCCTCGCCACCCACCTTTTGGAGGTGATCAAGGCCAACCTCGCCCGCCTCCTGTCCCTGCGTGGCCTGAGACGCCTGATGGACGAATTCACCAAAACCACCGATCCAATCCGCGCCGAACA
>CAMDHB010000058.1 GCA_945897655.1 Pseudorhodobacter antarcticus | reverse complement strand
GGGGGGCCTGCGCTGTTTGACGGTGCCGAGGGCCTGGTTCAGGCGCATGACCTGAGCGAGGTTGTGCCGGCGCTGACGCGGCTGGATGCGGCGCGGGCGGCGGGCAAATGGGTGGCGGGATATCTGGCCTATGAAGCGGGATATGCGTTCGAGCCGCGACTGGCCGGGCTGCCGGTGGCGATGGGCACGCCGCTGCTGGCCTTTGGCATTTATGATGGGCCCAAGCCGTTTGGACACCCTGCGGCACAGTCGGCCCGTCTGGGCCCGGTTGCCCCGGTTTTGGCGCGGGGGGCCTATGATGCGGCGATTGGGTCCGTCAAAGCCTATATCGCGGCGGGCGATTGCTATCAGGTCAACCTGACCTTCCCGCTGGAAACCCGCCTTTTGCAAGGCACGGCGCTGGATCTGTACCTGGCCCTGCGCGCGCGGCAGCCGGTTGGTTTTGGCGCCTATGTCGATTTGGGGGGGCCTGTTTTGGTGTCCCGCTCGCCCGAGTTGTTCCTGCGGCTGGATGCGTCGGGCCGGATCGAGACGCGGCCGATGAAGGGCACGGCCCCGCGTGACCCCGACCCGGTCGAGGATGCGCTGTTGGCGCAGGCGCTGCGGGCATCGGCCAAGGACCGGGCGGAAAACCTGATGATTGTCGATTTGTTGCGCAATGACATCGCAAGGATATCGAAGGTGGGGTCGGTCAAGGTGCCGGAACTGTTCCACGTCGAAAGCTATGCGACGGTGCATCAGATGGTCAGCCGGATCACCGGGCAACTGGCGGAACCGGCCAGCCTGCTGGGCACGATGCAGGCGCTGTTTCCCTGCGGGTCCATCACCGGCGCACCGAAGATCCGTTCCATGCAGATCATCGCCGAGGTTGAGGGCCAACCGCGCGGTGCCTATTGCGGGGCCATCGGCTGGATGGCGCCGGATGGTGCCGCCTGTTTCAACGTGGCCATCCGCACGCTGACCGTCACGGGCGACCATGTCCGCCTGAATGTCGGCGGGGGGGTCACGCATGACAGCACGGCAGACGGAGAATGGGAGGAAGCCCTGTGGAAAGCGCGCTACGTGATGGGGCTGGTCAGCCCGGGCTGACACTGATCGAAACGCTTGGCTGGGATGGAGCGACCTTTCCGCGACTGGGGTTGCATCTGGCGAGGCTGGCTCGGTCGGCAGATCGATTGGGCTGGCCCTGTGCCGGGGCCGAAGCGGCCCTGCGCGCGTCAGCCCCGGCGGGACCGGCCCGGATGCGCTTGACGCTGAATCCGGATGGCATCCTGAACGTGCAATCCAGCCCCCTGCCCCCTGCCAAGTCAGAATGGACCCTGACCCTGGCCACCGAACACCTGTCCTCCACCGACCCTTGGCTGACCCTCAAGACCACCCGCCGCCCTGTCTATGACGCCGCCCGCGCCGCGCTGCCGCCCGGATTGGACGAGGTGATTTTCCTTAACGAACGTGGTGAGGTTTGCGATGGCACCATAACCACCCTGTTCTTTGACCGGGGTCAGGGGATGCGCACCCCACCCCTGACTTGCGGCCTGCTGCCCGGCGTGTTGCGCGCCGAACTTGGCCTGCCCGAGGAAGTGCTGATGGCCGCGGATCTGCCCCAGGTGCGGCTTTGGGTGGGCAATTCGCTGCGAGGCCTGCTCCCGGCGGTCTGGACAGCCTAAGACCAAAATCCTTCGACGGATTTTGCAAATTTCTTCGAAGAAATTTGGGGCGGGGTTGACTTGGGGGCAGCGCGGCGTTCTATCGGCGCGGACCAAAGACACCTCGGAAAGGGGACTTCCATGCACGCCTATCGCAGCCACACTTGCGCCCAACTGAATTCGGGCGACGTCGGGCAGACTGTCCGGCTGTCGGGTTGGGTGCACCGCGTGCGCGATCATGGCGGCGTCTTGTTCATCGACCTGCGCGACCATTACGGCATCACCCAAGTGCTGGCTGACAGTGACAGCCCGGCCTTTGCCGAGATCGAAAAGGTGCGCGCCGAGTGGGTTGTCTGCATTGATGGCCGGGTCAAGGCGCGGGATGCCGCCCTTGTGAACCCCAAGATCGCGACGGGCGAGATTGAGCTTTATGCCACCGGCCTGACCGTGCTGGGCGAGGCGGCGGAATTGCCGATGCCGGTGTTCGGCGATGTGGAATACCCCGAGGAAACCCGGCTGACCTATCGTTTCCTGGACCTGCGCCGTGAGAAGTTGCACCGCAACATGATGCTGCGGTCCAATGTCGTCCGTTCCATGCGCAACCGGATGTGGGACCAAGGGTTCAACGAATTTCAGACGCCGATCATCACCGCCTCCAGCCCCGAGGGTGCGCGCGATTTTCTGGTGCCGTCGCGTCTGCACCCCGGCAAGTTCTATGCCCTGCCGCAGGCCCCCCAGCAGTTCAAGCAGCTGATCATGGTTTCGGGCTTTGACCGCTATTTCCAGATCGCCCCCTGCTTCCGCGACGAGGACCCCCGCGCCGACCGCAGCCCGACCGACTTTTACCAGCTTGATGTCGAGATGAGCTTCGTCAAGCAAGAGGACGTCTTTGCCGCCGTTCAGCCGGTCATTCAAGGGATTTTCGAGGAGTTTGGTGGGGGCCGGAAGGTTTCTGCCGACTGGCCGCACATCGCCTATCGCGACAGCCTGAAGTGGTTCGGATCGGACAAGCCCGACCTGCGCAACCCGATCCGGATGCAAGAAGTGTCCGAGCATTTCCGGGGTTCCGGTTTCGCGATCTTCGCCAAGATTCTGGAGCAGGACGGCACCGAGATCAGGGCCATTCCGGCACCGACCGGTGGTTCGCGGAAGTTCTGCGACCGGATGAACGCCTTCGCTCAGAAGGAAGGTTTGCCGGGGATGGGCTATATTTTCTGGCGCGAGGCTGAGGATGGGTCGGGCATGGAAGCCGCAGGCCCCTTGGCCAAGAACATCGGTCCCGAACGGACCGAGGCGATCCGGCTGCAACTGGGTCTGGCCAAGGGCGACGCGGCGTTCTTCCTGGGTGGCAAGCCCGAGGCGTTCGAGGCGATTGCAGGTCGGGCGCGCAATGAGATTGGCCGCGAGTTGGGGCTGACCGAAACTGACACCTTCCGCTTTGCCTGGATCGTCGATTTCCCGATGTATGAGAAGACCGACGAGGGCAAGATCGACTTCAGCCACAACCCCTTCTCGATGCCCCAGGGCGGTTTGGAGGCGCTGAATGGCGATCCGCTGCAGGTGTATGCCTATCAGTACGATCTGGCGTGCAACGGGTATGAGCTGATTTCGGGCGGTATCCGCAACCACAAGCCGGAAATCATGTACAAGGCGTTTGAACTGGCGGGTTATCCGAACTCCGAGGTCGACAAGCGGTTTGGCGGCATGGTCAAGGCGTTCAAATACGGCGCCCCGCCCCATGGCGGCTGCGCGGCTGGCATTGACCGGATTGTCATGCTGCTGGCGGATGAGGCGAACATCCGTGAGGTCATCATGTTCCCGATGAATCAGCGCGCAGAAGATTTGCTGATGGGCGCACCGTCCGAGCCGATGACCAAGCAGTTGCGCGAGTTGAACCTGCGGGTGGTGCCAAAGGACTAACTTGTCAACCAGCACATTGACAGCCACACTCCTGCGGTCCCCCCTGGGAGGTTTCGTTTGATGGTGCCGCCGCTCTACTCAGGGTCCGTTCCGGTGTTCCGCCACTATCTGGGGCAGGCTATGCGGATGATTGAAAAGGCCGGGCCGCAGGCGATGGCCGCGCAAGTGGCAGACGCCTTTCCGGCGGGTCAGCAGTTTGCCACGGCGGCGGGTTTTGCCTTGCGGATTGCCTGCCCCCTGGCGGGGCGCGAGATCCCAAGCCTTCCCGCCGCGCTGGCGCCGCGTCTGGCCGTTGTGCGGGCGACCTTGGGTGCCATGCGGCCGGATGAGTTTCTGGGGGCCGAGACGCGCCGCATTCAGCACCAGGCCGGGATGGCTGATCTGGACCAGACGGCCGCCGATTTTCTGTATCTGTACGGTTTGCCCAATTTCATGTTCCACCTGACCATGGGCTATGCTGCGCTACGGTCGGTCGGGGTGCCGCTGGGCAAGGCGGATTTCGACGGCTTTCACGCCTATCCGCCGGTGACTTGACCCCTTGTGTTCGGCCTTTGCTGGGGCATAGTCGGGCAAGAACGGGGGCGCAGATGACAGGCAAGAAATTTGGTGCGGCGCTGGCGGGTTGGACTGCGCCACCCCGTCCGACCGGCGCGGTGCTGCAGGGCGATCTGGTCCGGTTGGAGAGGATGGACCCCGACCTGCACGCCGCCGACCTGTTTCGCGCCTGTTCGGGGCATGATGACCTGTGGGATTATCTGCCATATGGCCCGTTCTCCTCGGCCTCGGGCTATCATCGCTGGGCCAAGGATACGGCGACAGGCGCTGATCCTCTGTTCTATGTGATCCGGAAAATCGAGACGGGCCATTGCGGTGGGGTGGCGTCTTATCTGCGCATCACGCCGGAGGTGGGGGTGATCGAGGTTGGCCATATCAACCTGACGCCCGAACTGAACCGCAGCCGCGCCGCGACCGAGGCGATGTTTCTGATGATGGACTGGGCCTTTGCGGCAGGCTACCGACGCTATGAATGGAAATGCGACGCGTTGAACATGCCCTCGCGCCGGGCGGCGCAGCGGTTGGGGTTTTCCTTTGAGGGGGTCTTTCGGCAGGCGGCCATCGTCAAGGGCCGAAACAGGGATACCGCGTGGTTTTCCATCATCGACACCGAATGGCCCGCTCTGCGCGAGGCCTATCGCGCCTGGTTGAACCCGCAGAATTTTGATGCCAAGGGACGGCAAAAGGAGCGCCTGTCAGACCTGACCCGTCTGGTCCGCCCCGGATCGGACCCTGCGCTGGGTTGAACGGGGCACCTTGGCCGGGTACCTTGACGAAAATCGAAAACTGCCCGATTATACCTGCATTCGTTGCGGAAATACTCGTGACGATTTGACTTGATTACCCACTTATCCTGACGCTTTTGACGCATGTCCCCCTTGGCCACATGGTCTTTGGGAGAGTTTCAACCGTTCTGTCACCTGGCGATTGCTTGGGCACTGGTGCAGGGCCGAAATGGGGTGGAACGCATGACAATTTTCACAGGCACATCTGGCAAGGATCGGGCATACGCGCAAAGCGGCACTTTGACCGGTTTCATCGGAACTCTGGCAGAGTTGCAGGATGCCGAGGGCGATATCCTTTACGGCGGCGGCGGCAATGACGGCGTGCTTTCGGGCATGGGCAACGACGATGTCTTTGGTGGTGCAGGCAACGACACCCTGGACGGTGGCGATGGTCAGGACCGGATTTACGGCGGCAGCGGCGATGACAGTCTGACCACTGCCGGGAATTCGGTGCCGGATCAACTGTTTGGCGGCCTTGGTTCGGATCTGCTGACCGGCAATGATTTCAGCGATATCTTCGAGGGTGGCGCAGGGGTGGATACCATCTATGCCGGCGCAGGGGCGGACGTGTTCCGGGTTCTGGATTTCCAGGCGATCGACGAATTGTTCGGCGGCGGCACGTTGATTGACGGCGTTGACACGCTGGAGTTGAGTTTCATCAAATCGGTCGGGGCCATCGTGAATCTGGAGGCTGGGGTCTGGCACTTGTCCGGCGGGCCGACCCAGACCATCCTGAGCGTCGAGTGGATCAGCGGTACCCAGCGGGACGACATCCTGACCGGGACCGATGGGCAGGAGACTCTGGTCGGGCAGGGCGGACATGACGCCCTCTATGGACGCGGCGACATCGACAATCTGTCCGGCGTGGGCGGCAATGACATGATCCTGGGCGAGGCAGGCAGCGACATCCTTTACGGCGGCACGGGGGCGGATATGCTGTTCGGCGGCGATGACGACGACTTGCTGGATGGGGATTCCGGTGCTGACAAGCTGAGCGGTGGCGATGGCGATGACATCCTTATGGCCGGCAGCGGCAACGATGGCCTGTTTGGCGGCGCGCATCACGATTCGCTTTATGGCGACCACGGAAACGATTCCATCACCGGCGGGGCTGGCCGTGACACGGTTGACGGTGGGTATGGCAATGACGTGCTGACGGGTGGGGCTGGTGCGGACGATTTTCTGTTCACCTCCACGCCAAGCGCGCGTCAGAACGTTGACCGTATCACGGATTTTGAGGTGGGCTTTGACCGGATCGGTTTTGTAGGTGCCAATGGCTCCTTGGTGTTCGCAGCGCTAGGCACGACGCTGGAGGCCGGGGAACTGGTGAACGGGCCAAATGCGATGGATGACGATGACCGCCTGATCTATGATGTCACCAAGGGTGTCTTGTACTACGATCCGGACGGTTCTGGCGGCCTTGGCAAAGTGGCAGTCGCTGTTCTGGCTGCTGGGCCGTCAAGCCTGTTCCTGACCGATTTCTTCCTGTTCTAGGGATTGTCTGGTTCCGCTTGAAACACTCGGACCGAAGATCGCTGACAAGCGGCTGCGAATTCCGGTCCAATTGGAGCCGGCCATACCTTGAGGCGCAGCGGCGCTGGCGGCTGGCGGAAAGCATTCACCCGCTGACAGAGCAGCCAAAGGCTGCATCCGGCCCGTCCAACCGGTGCTGTAACATGGAGCGCAAGGTTTCAAGGCGACCGGGCATCTGTGGTGCAGCGCCGGCGCTTTCTGCCGCCTCGGCCAGGGCGGTGTCATGAGCGTGGTGGGCAACCCCGCTGAGAAACCGAGACAGATAGGCTTGCGTTTCAGAACTGGTTCCCGCCTCGATCAAGGCGGCGGCGCGGGCCAGATCATCGCGCAGCGCCAGACTGTCGGGATAAAGCGGCGCGTCGGGATCCAAGGCCACAGCAGCAACCCGGTCGGGCAAGTGGCGGATCAACAGCGCCTGAAAGGCAGCAAGGCTTTCCAGCGGCTTGTCCAGGAACCCCACGGCCCCCGCCGCCAACGCCGAAGCCCGACCCGAAGCATCGCCCGACGTGCCCAAGACCACCACGGGCTGACCGCTGGCCTTGATTTCGCTGATCAACGCCTCGCCCCGGCCATCGGGCAAACCCAGATCGACGATTACTACATTGGGGCGGTACAGCTTCAGATGCGACTGCGCGGCCAGGATGGTTTCGGCCCGCCGCAACCGCGCGCCCAAGCGTTGACACATCAGGCGCAGCGCCTCAGACGCGAAACGGCTATCCTCAACCGCCAAAATCGTGACACCGCGCAGCGGCAGCGCAGTGGTAAAGTCACGCCCCGTGCCGGGCACGCTGGCCCCCCGCAGGGGCAGGTCAGGCAGTTCAACTGTCAGTGTATCGGGCATCCTATCCCCCAGTTGCCGGTGCTGTGCCCCCAGTGGAACCACAGCTTTCCTAACTGCGGGTTAATGACGCATCCCTTAGCCACAATTCCTGCGGCCCTTGCCGCGGGCGGTGCGACCTTCCATAAGCACAGGCGCAGTCAGGGAGACGACAATGATCGGCCGCCTCAATCATGTTGCCATCGCCGTGCCCGATCTGGGTGCTGCTGCGGCGCTTTACCGCCAGACGCTGGGGGCCGATGTGGGGCCGGCGCAGGATCTGGCTGAACATGGGGTGACGGTGGTTTTTGTGACCCTGCCGAACACCAAGGTCGAACTTCTGGCCCCGCTCGGCGCCGCCTCGCCCATTCAGGGGTTTTTGGACAAGAACCCTTCGGGCGGCATTCACCACATGTGTTTTGAGGTGCCCGATATCCACGCCGCCCGCGACCGGCTGGTGGCAGAGGGCGCGCGCACCTTGGGTCAGATCAAGATCGGGGCGCATGGAAAGCCTGTGCTGTTCTTGCACCCCAAGGATTTCACCGGAACCCTGATCGAATTGGAACAGTCATGACCATCACTGGCGCTTTCGTTCTTTATGCCGTGACCTGGTTCATGGTGTTTTTCTGCGTGCTGCCGCTGCGCTTTGTGTCGCAAGAGGATGCGGGCAGCATTGTGCCCGGCACCCCGCGATCGGCCCCGGCCGAAGAGATGGTCGGCCGCAAGGCACGGCTGACCACGGTGGTGGCCACGGTGGTCTGGGCGGCGATCTGTGCGGTAATCCTGTGGGGCGGCATCGGGATCAATGATCTGGATGTGTTCGGCATCATGACGAACTGACCCCTTGTAGGATGGGCGATTCGCCCATCTTCCTTAGCGCTGCAGCCGGTGGAACAGGTGGGTGAAGGTCGCAACCCCCACGACCGGCACCAGCAGGTTGACCAGTGGAAACGACAGGGGTGCCGCCATCAGCACACCCGCGAACCAGATCTGCCCGCCATGCCGCGACCGCAGGTCCAGAGCCGCTGCACGCCCCAGACGCCGTGCAGCGACCAGCACGAAATACTCGCGCCCCAGCAGATAGCCATTGATCCCCCAGCCCAGCACCGGCATCAGCGGCCCCGCAATCGGCCACAGCACAAGGGATATCACGCTGACCGCCAGCAGCAGCCCGAACAGCCCCAGCGTTTCGGAAACGGCGGCCAAGAACCCCAGCTTTTGTGCCGGGGGCAGGCCGGGGTAGTGCTGGTCTTCGACGGCATCCACCACCTCTTCCAGAAACACCGTGGTAAAGGCCGAGGCGACTGGCACCATCAGGAACACCGACAAGGCCAGCACCAGCACCAGCGACCCCCAGCCGAACAGGGTGGTCAACCCGTCCACCTGCCCGATCAGGGGAATGGTCACGCTGCCGGGCAGGAACAGGCCGATCCCCCAGAGCATCAGCCCGTAAAGCCCGAACATCAGCCCCAGCGCCATCAGCACCCCCAGCGCCATCACCCGCAGGATGCGGTTGTCGCCGATCTGGCCCAGCGCCTTGAGGAAATCACCCAAGATCATGATGCGGGCCAGGTGACGACGCGGTCAATGTCGGGGCGGGCCCGATCCGCGCCATCTTCGGGCGGTGTTCCGATATGCACGATGCCCGCCACTGCTTCGCCCGGGACGCAGCCAAAGGCGCGGGCGGCAAAGACCGGGTCATGGGCGACCCAGCCGGTCAGCCAGTTCGCCCCCCAACCCGCCGCCTCGGCCGCGTTCAGGATGTTCATGCACAGCGCCGCCGAGGAGGCCACCTGCTCGACCACCGGCTTCGCCTCGCCCTTGGGCGAGGAGATGACCACCACCGCCAGCTGCCCCAGGTCGAACTGCCCGCGCCCCTTGGCCACCTTTTGCGCATCGCCCCCCAGTTCCAGCGCCCGCGCCTCGGCCAGATCCGCCAGCCGCTGCATTCCGGGCTTGTCCACCACGATCAACCGCCACGGCTCCAACTTGCCATGATCGGGCACGCGCAGCGCTGCTGTCAGGATGGCGCGCAGGGCGGTATGGTCGGGGACCGGGCCGTGAAACAGCTTGGCCGGGCGGGACCGGCGGGTGGACAGAAAGGCAAAGGCGGCGGGGTTGGCTTTGATCATGGGTCACCTCGTTTCGCGCCAAGCTCTGCTGTGTCAGGCGGCCTTGTGTCAAGCCGGGGGTTGAGGTTGCAGGGCGGCGGATGTCAGATGCACCATGGCCAAGGGCAAGCAGATCAAGGGCGAATGGGCGGATCTGGCGCTGTCCGGGGCGCGGCTGGCGGTGCGGGTGACACCGAACGCCCGCGCCAATCTGGCCAGCCGCGACGGCACCGCCCTGCGCATCACTGTCACTGCCCCGCCGGATGAGGGCCGCGTCAATGACGCGGTTACTGCCCTTTTGGCCCTTGCCTTGGGCGTGGCCCCAAGTCGGCTGACCCTGATCAGTGGCGCCACCTCGCGCGACAAGGTGTTCCGGTTGGATTGACCGCTATTTCAGCCGGTACACCCCTTCGGGCAGGTTCAGCGCGGCGGCCAGATCCTGGGCCTGCCGGATGGACAGGGTAATCCGCATCGGCTGGTCCGTCTTGGGGTCAACCTGCTGGATCACAACACAATCTTCAAATGCCTCGATCGTCACATCTTCCTGCAAATGCACCTCACCCTCATCCACAAGGGTGATCACAGTCGCGTCAAAGTCGTGTTCAATGGAAAACATGGGGCCAGCCTAGCGTCCAATGCCCGCCCGCGCAATCAGCCTTGATCTGGATCAAGGTCACGCCGCCCGATTGGCCGCAGCATGCATCCATCTTTAGCAAAGGAGCACCGATGGACCTTGCAACCACACCTTTGGCCTGGGGGCTGACCCGTGGCATGGCGCGCACCCTTGGCGTCAATCTGATCGAGGCTGTGACGGACGGCTGGTATTCGCGTGCCGAACTGTCCCAACTGGTGGCCGCCTGTGCAGCTTGCGGGGCAACGGAACGCTGCACGTCATGGCTGGCCAAGACCACAAGGGCCGATGCCCTGCCCGGTTACTGCAACAACAAGACCGATATCGAGGCACTGAGCTTCTGATCGACGTTTACAGGCCGCGCCCGATTCGGTCAGATACCCCCAAAACCCGACAAGGGGAGGGGACAATGAAAAGCATGATGGCAGCCGAACTGCGGCGCGTGGCAAATACCGTGATCTGGTCCTGGCATGGCTGGCGCGCCGCCTGGACCACGGAAAAGACGCTGCGCCAGTGGACTGTCGTCAACCTTCTGTCTGCGGCCCTGGCCCTCGCGTTGGATCTGACCTCGGCAGAGCGTGGCCTGATCCTGGCCCTTGGCCTGTTGCTTCTGGCGGCCGAGTTGATGAACACCGGGCTGGAGGAGGTGGTCGATTATCTGAGCCGCGATACCGATCCGCGCGCCAAGAAGGCCAAGGATTGCGGATCGGCTGCCGTGGCCCTGACGGCCATTGCCGGCGGGGTTGCATGGGTCGTCATTTTGGTCGGCTAGGCCCGACAGGCGGGCCTGGCCGTTTATTTATTTGCTGCGCACCAGATTGATCGTCCAGCACAGCATGCCCAGAAACACCGTGATTTCTGCAACCGGCATGACCATTGCTGCCGTTCCTTCAGCCATCCGCCCGGTCATGAGCAAGAACAGCCCGAGCAGCAGAATGAGGCCGCCGACCTGATGCAGCCAGAAATGTGCCCGTGCCAGCATGTTGCCCGCCATTTCGGGCATGACCCGGTAGGCGATGCCGAACACGGTCATCAGCGTAAAGCCCAACAAGTTGATATGGGCATGAACCGGTGCCAGCGTGTGATCACCGCTGCCCCCCATGTACATGCCTAGGAAAATGCCGACCAAGAGATACAGCGAACCAATTACCAGAAAGCCACGCGAAACATTCATTGCTTTGTCCCTTCCCTAAACGCGGGTTGTCTCCCGCTGGGTCAGGATATCACGGTTTCGTGTCCTTACAATTTTTTTGGTTCTGCCGCGATCGCGCCGCTACAGCCGATTGTGGGTTCCATCGCAGAACGGCGCCTTGGCCGACTGTTTGCAGCCGCACAGATAGGCGGTCTTGCTGGTCTCGGCGGTGAATTTGGTAGGGTTGAAGGTGCTGCCCTTGTGGCTGCCATCGCAGAACGGCTGGTTCTTGGACTGCCCGCAGGCACACCAGAAATAGGTTTTTCCTGCCTCCAACTCGATCGGGTAGGGGGCCTTTTGGGCGATATGGGGGGTGTCGGTCATGGGGTGCTCCTTGAGGTTTCGCAGCGCCACGGTCACGGTTGGCCTGGCGCGTGTCAAGCGGTTGGTGCGGGACATCGTTGCCAATGCATCGGCAGTTTGGATGCCAATTGCTTTAGATTGTCCAGCGTCCAATCCCCATGTTCAAACCACGATTGAAGTTCAAGGTGTTGATTCCAAGAGATTCCGAATAACGTCCAGATCTGGACGCCTCCTCAGACCAGGCGCCCCCACAGATCATACTCGCCGGCTTCCTCAACCTCGACCACGACCAGATCACCGGGGTTCAGGTGTTCAAACCCCTCATCGATGAACAGGTTGCCGTCGATTTCTGGGGCATCGGCTTGGGTGCGGCAGGTGGCGCCCTCGTCGTCAACCTCGTCCACGATGACCTGAAGGGTGCGGCCAACCTTGGCTTCCAGCTTGGCCTCTGAGATGGCCTGAGCCTTTTCCATGAACCGGTCCCAGCGTTCCTGTTTCACCTCTTCGGGCACATGATCGGGCAGGGAGTTGGAGCGGGCCCCGGCGACGTTTTCGTATTTGAAGCAACCCACCCGGTCCAACTGGGCCTCGTCCATCCAGTCGAGCAGGGTCTGGAATTCCGCCTCAGTCTCGCCGGGGTAGCCGACGATGAAGGTCGAGCGCAGGGTGATGTCGGGGCAAACGCTGCGCCAGGCGGCGATTTCGTCGAGGGTGCGGGTAGCGGCGGCGGGGCGGGCCATGCGGCGCAGGACGGCAGGGTCGGCGTGTTGGAAGGGGATGTCGAGATAAGGCAGCACCAGCCCCTCGGCCATCAGGGGGATCAGGTCGCGGACATGGGGGTAGGGGTAGACATAGTGAAGGCGGACCCAGGCGCCGAGTTTCCCCATCTCACGCGCGAGGTCGGTGATATGGGCCCGCACCTCGCCACCCTTCCAAGGGGAGAGGTCATGCTTGCGGTCGACCCCGTAGGCGGAGGTGTCCTGAGAAATTACCAGCAGCTCCCGCACCCCGGCTTCGACCAGCTTTTCCGCCTCCCTCAGTACGGCGTGGGCGGGGCGGGATTGGAGGAGGCCGCGCATGTCGGGGATGATGCAGAACTTGCACTTGTGGTTACAGCCCTCGGAGATCTTGAGGTAGCTGTAGTGGCGGGGGGTCAGGGTGACGCCGGTGGCGGGCAGCAGGTCGATGAACGGATCGGGGGCGGGGGGGACGGCCTTGTGAACGGCATCCAGAACGGATTCGTATTGGTGGGGGCCGGTGACGGCCAGGACGTTGGGGTGCTGGCCGGTGCTGCATTCGGGATTGGCCCCGAGGCAGCCGGTGACGATGACGCGGCCGTTTTCTTGCAGGGCTTCGCCGATGGCTTCCAGGGATTCAGCCTTGGCTGAATCAAGGAAGCCGCAGGTGTTGACGATCACGGCGTCGGCGCCGCGATAATCGGGGGAGATGGCGTAGCCTTCGGCGCGCAGGCGGGTCAGGATGCGTTCGCTGTCCACGAGGGCCTTGGGGCAGCCCAGGGAGACCATGCCGATGGTGGGCTGGCCCTCTCGCCGGGTATCCGGGACGAGGGAGCGGGCGAGGTCGGGGCGGAGATTGGGCGGGTTCTGGGTCA
>CAMDHB010000057.1 GCA_945897655.1 Pseudorhodobacter antarcticus | reverse complement strand
GTGTCGCCACACGCTACGACAGATGCCCGAAAGTATTCCTCTCAGCCATCGCTCTCGCCGCAACCGTCTTGTTCTGGCTATGAAATGAGAACGAGTCCTGACCCTAACAGAAATCCGTAACCGTTTGATTTAAAATGGAGTTACAAAGTGTCCACATGTGGACACTTGCCAAACCCAGCATTCAGCGCTAGGTCCGGCAGGCGAGGGCGATCATGATCATCTATGGAATTTCCACCTGCGACACGACCAAGGCGGCGATCAAGTCGCTGCAAAAGGCTGGCAAAGACGTCACATTCCGCGACATCAGGTCCAATCCTTTAAGCGAGGCTGAGATTGACGCCATCATCACCGAATTCGGCGACAGGGCGATCAACAAACAATCGACCACCTACCGTAGCTTCAGCCCCTTCCTGAGGGAAGCCCAGCCAGAGGCACAGATCGCAGCACAACCGACCGTCATGAAACGGCCGGTCATTCAAGACGGAACCAGCTGGACAATCGGCTGGGATCCCGCGATCGAGGCGAAGCTTACAGCCTAAAGTAGCCGCAGGTCGCCGGCCGATTCCTTGCCGTCACGCCCGGACTGCAATTCATAGCCGATCTTCTGGTTGTCATTCAGCCCCTTCAGCCCGGCGCGTTCCACCGCCGAGATGTGAACGAAAACATCCTTGCCACCATTGTCGGGCGCGATGAACCCATAGCCCTTGGTAGAATTAAACCACTTCACGGTGCCTGTCGGCATTCCGTCTCTCCTTACTCAAGTCCCCCACGGCGAAATTGCAGCAGGTCGTGCCCCGGCTTCAGGACCTCCTTGAAAGAAGGCGGTCAGAAAACGACGTCACTCCCCAAATCATGCCAAAGCCTAAACGAAAATCAAGCATGAACTCGGGGTTGTCTTGAGGCTGGGACTGGTTTTCTGACAGATTCTTGGGGGCAAGCATGGCATTTCGGCAGAGATCGGCTTCAATAGCCCAATACTCACGTCCGCAGCCAACTGCGCACCACCCGATCCAACGATAAGGGTCCCGCCCCTTTCAACACGAGAATCGCCAACAGGATCACCCAAAGCATGCGTTGATCAAGGATCACAGCGTCCGAAGCACGGTCAAACCAGGCGCCAATGGTCGCCGAATCCGCCATGTGCCCGATCACATCCGTCAAGCTTTGCACGACGGCAAAACCGATCATGCCAAGCGCCGAAAGACGGGTCATCAGACCAATCACAATCAATAGTGGCAAGACCACCTCTGCCCAGCCAGCAAACAAAGCGATCAGGTACGGGATCAGACCGAGGGCGTGAGTGTCATACCCCGCAGCCTCGAACGCCTTGGGAAAAATCTGGGCATAGGCGCCGACCGAGGGTACAAAAATGCTGTCGAACTTGGTCAACGCTGAAGACCAGAAATAACCAGACAGGACCGCCGCAAAGCCAAAGCGGGCAAGCGTGGGCAAAAGCCAATCCGCAGCACGGTCCAAGGGCGCCGTGGCACTATCAGCCAGATCTATCACACGGATCATCACTCAAGTCCTGTTATTGCGCCGCCAGACAGCAGCAGGGAAAGTACGGCGGGCAAGTCAAAACCCGGACCGGCGGCATCGATCGCCTCGGCAATGGTCGCACGGCCCATCAGAAGGCTCAGGAAACTGCCACCACCCGCTGGCAAAAGATGCGGGCGCGGGTCAAAGCCGGGCCTCAGAACCAGCACGTCCTGGGGTCCAGCTCCCGGTTTCGGTCCGCCGTCGACATTCGCACACCAGATCGAATGCACCGGCCAGGGCGAGCGGATCAGCCGGACGGGCGGCGCAAGTCTGATCCGGCGGCCCAGCAGCACCGCTTCGGATGTTTCTGCCAAAACCTCGTGCGACAGCGGTTCCACATCGGCAGCATGATAGCTTTCGCGCAGACTTTGCTCGATCCGTGCCACATCGGGCAGGTAGGGATAAGCGGCCAGTGGCGGAAACGACGCCAGAAAGTCGGGCAACTTGTCGCCATACAGCATCATAATCCGGCTTTGTGGCGGGTTCTTGCGCAGGAATATGCCCACCATTGCCGCAAAGAACGCCGCCCCTACCAGCTTTTCAACCACAGGAAAGCCGGCTCGCAAGGCCTCGGTCAGGCCAACGGCCACGTTGTTGCGATAGATGTCAAAACGTCGGTCGGCGGGTGTGCCGTCCGGCCTGATCAGGCCCGCTGGAACCGGGCGCTGCGGGTCAAGTAGTGCCGCCGCGAACTCGGCCTCTGTCATGACAAGGGCTCCAGAATGGCGGCCGCGCGTGCTGCCTCGCTGACCATGGCCTGCCATTCCGGCACATCATTATCCCATTCGATCAGCGTGGGTTTTGGCCCACCCCGGGCAATGGTTGCCGCGTAAAGCGCCCAGACCGGGTCAGCCACCGGATGACCGTGGTTGTCGATCAAGACCACAGCCCCCCCTTCGTCCTGATCGGCATAGTGTCCGCCCAGATGGATTTCACCAACCAGATCCATCGGAAAACGCTCGATAAAGCCCATGGCCGTGAAGCCCAGATTGGTCGCGGAAATGAACACGTTGTTGACGTCCAGCAACAATCCGCAGCCCGTGCGGCGGGCAACCTCGACCAGAAACTCAACCTCTGACATTTCCGAGGCGGCGAATGCCAAATAGCTGGAGGGGTTTTCCAGCAGCATGCGCCGCCCAAGAACACTTTGCACATGATCCACATGCTCGGCCACACGCGCCACGGTCCTAGCTGTGTAGGGCAGCGGCAACAGATCGTTCAGATAGGCCCCGTCATGGGTCGACCAGGCCAGATGTTCGGAAAAACTGGCCGGTTGCAGCCAGTCGCACAGGGTTTTCAGTCGGGCAAGATGTCCCGCATCAAGCGGCGCCTCGCCCCCGATTGACAGGCCCACACCATGCACGGACAGCGCAAAGCGCTCGGCCAAATGCCGCAATTGCGCCAAGGGCCTGCCGCCATCCCCCATGTAGTTTTCTGCATGAATCTCAAGCCACGCGACCGGTCCCGCATCTGTAAGCAGGCTTGCGAAATGTTGGGCCTTGTAACCGACCCCAGGTTTGGTCGGCAGGATGGGAAACGCGGTGCCAGTCATGATTGCCTCGAAAAAATGACCCCTTCCGATGGATCGGAAGGGGTAATCATATCAGCCCTGCGGCAGGTCGCGCGACAGTTCTTCCAACGAACCCATGCGCGCAGTGCCGTCCATCGCAGCCGGCAGTTCCATCGTCATGCAGGTGCCCTCGGGAACTAGGGTCCAGGCGTTGCCCTGATAGTCGACCTTCGACGTTCCGGCGCAGGTCGTGCCAGCACCAGCGGCGCAGTCATTCTTGCCTGCAAGCGCCACACCAAAGCACTTTTCCATCTTGGTTTCGGCCATAGCGGTCGTCGCCTGAGCAGCCAGAGCCGAAGCCAATGCGCCAGCGAATGCGAAGGTCTTTGCGTTCATCGTCATCTTTTTGATCCCTTTTTGAGTTTGGAGCGGTTTTGCCGTCGTCCTTATCGGCAAGGCGATTGGTATGCCGCCTGATCGCTCACGCGCCAGTCACGAGGCTGTGGGCCACGAAGGCGTGAGGTCAGCACACGCCTTTTGCCGTACCAATGCCGCCAATGAAAACGGCGAAAACCGCGATGGTTTTCGCCGTTCTGCATGAAAAACAGACGGTTATCTTAGGCGTTTCCCGGTGGCAGCGCGGCAAATCCGAATTCGGCCAGGGCTTGGTCCAAGGTGATTGTTTCAGTCCTTGGGTCACCCAATCGGCGCACTGAAACAGTTCTCTCCTCGACCTCTTTCATCCCTATAGCCAAGATCAC
Organism: Pseudorhodobacter antarcticus; assembly: GCA_945897655.1. Taxonomy (GTDB): domain Bacteria; phylum Pseudomonadota; class Alphaproteobacteria; order Rhodobacterales; family Rhodobacteraceae; genus Stagnihabitans. The sequence continues at coordinate 9,341 of CAMDHB010000057.1, read as the reverse complement.
CGGCACTTTGCCTATCGAATGCTCGCGGACCTTGTAGTTGATCTTTTCGTTGCGGGCGTCGGCCTCGGCCCGGACCCCGGCCTTCTTGAGGGCGTTCGTGACCTCATAGACAAAGGGGTCCGCATCAGACACGATCGAGGCGACAACAACCTGACGCGGTGCCAGCCAGAACGGCAGTTTACCGGCATAGTTTTCCAGAAGGATGCCGATGAACCTTTCAAATGACCCCAGAACCGCGCGGTGCAGCATGACCGGACGATGCTTGGCCCCGTCCTCCCCCACATACTCGGCGTCCAGACGGTTGGGCAGGTTGAAGTCGCACTGGAAGGTGCCGCATTGCCATTCGCGGCCAATCGCATCGGTCAGCTTGAAGTCCAGTTTGGGCCCGTAGAAAGCGCCGTCGCCGGGGTTGACCTGATAGGGAAGGCCCAAGCTCTTGATCGCCTTTTCCAAGGCACCCTCAGCCTTGTCCCACACCTCGTCCGACCCGACGCGCACATCTGGGCGGGTGGACAGCTTGATATCAAACTTTTCAAACCCCAGATCCTTGTAAACCGAGGAGAGGAGCGCGATGAACCCCGCGCATTCGGCCTCGATCTGATCTTCGGTGCAGAAGATATGCGCGTCATCTTGGGTAAAGCCGCGCACCCGCATCAGCCCGTGCATTGAGCCCGAGCTTTCATAGCGGTGGCAAGACCCGAACTCGGCCAGGCGCAGCGGCAGGTCGCGGTAGCTTTTCAGACCCTGATTGAAGATTTGCACGTGGCAGGGGCAGTTCATCGGCTTCAGCGCGTTGATCCGCTTTTCCTTGGCACCTTCCTCGTCCACTTCGACGATGAACATGTTCTCGCGGTAGGCTTCCCAGTGGCCTGACTTTTCCCACAGAACGCGGTCCACCACCTGCGGGGTCTTGATTTCTTTGTATCCGGCCGAGCGCAGGCGGCCGCGCATGTAGTCTTCCAGCGTGCGATAGATCGTCCAGCCATTCGGGTGCCAGAAGACCATGCCCGGCGCTTCGTCTTGCAGGTGGAACAACTCCATCTCGCGGCCAAGCTTGCGGTGGTCGCGCTTCGCGGCCTCCTCCAGCATGGTCTGGTGGGCTTTCAGATCGTCGCGGTTCTTGAAGGCCAGACCATAGATCCGCTGCAGCATCGGGCGCGTGGCGTCGCCCAGCCAGTAGGCGCCGGCGATATGGGTCAGTTTGAAGGCGTCGGCGGGAACTTGGCCCGTGTGCTGAAAGTGGGGGCCGCGGCAGAAATCCTGCCAATGGCCGTGCCAGTACATCCGCAGATCCTCGCCCTCGGGGATACGGTTGATCAGCTCGACCTTGAAGGGTTCGTTCTTGTCTTCATAAAACTTGATCGCGCGGGCGCGGTCCCACACTTCGGTGCGGACCGGGTCGCGGGCGTTGATGATCTGCTTCATCTTGGCTTCGATCTGACCCAGGTCATCGGGGGTGAAGGGTTCGGACCGGTCAAAGTCGTAGAACCAGCCATAGTCGCGGACCGGGCCTATGGTGACCTTCACATCGGGCCAGATTTCCTGAACGGCGCGGGCCATGATATGGGCGCAGTCGTGGCGGATCAGTTCGAGGGCCTGCGCATCATCGGCCATCGTGTGGATGGCGATGGTGGCGTTGGCGGGGATGGGCCAGGCCAGGTCGAAATGCTGGCCGTTCACGGTAGCGGAGATGGCCTTTTTGGCCAGACCGGGGGCGATGGAGGCGGCCACCTCGAGCGGGGTCACGCCGGGGGAGTAGTCGCGCTGATTGCCGTCGGGAAAGGTCAGGGTAATGTGGGACATCTGGTCCACCTCATCTTTTTGGCGCCTACGAAACGCCCGGTTGCGGGTTGTATGGCCGAGTTTTGAACCGGGACCAAGGGAATGTCAACCGGTGTGGGGCAAAGTGTCCACATGTGGACACTTTGGAAAATATTTATATATCAATGACTTGCGATTTTCTGTTAACCAGATGGAAAGGTTTCCGACAGGCCTTTGGGCTGCTATAAAGAGGCGAAAAGACAGGGGTGGGATATGGTTGTGCAGCACTTCACAAACGAACAGGGGCGCAAGATTGCCTTTGAACAGACGCTGGGAACAGGGCCGGGCGTCGTGTTTCTGGGCGGCTTTCGGTCGGACATGACGGGAACCAAGGCGCAGTTCCTGCAAGCATGGGCGGCGACACAGGGCCGCGCCTTCCTGCGGTTTGACTATTCCGGCCACGGCCAGTCCAACGGCGATTTTCTGGACGGTGCTATTGGCGATTGGTTCGAGGATGCCTTGGCGGCGGTCGAAACCCTGACGACGGGGCCACAGATCCTCGTTGGCTCCTCGATGGGCGGTTGGATTTCGTTGTTGTTGGCACGGGCAATCCCGCAGCGGATTGCGGGTCTGGTGGGCGTGGCCGCAGCGCCGGATTTCACCGAAGACAGCATGTGGGCCGAGTTTTCCGAGGGCCAGCGGGCAGAGTTGCTGGAGAAGGGTCAGCTTGCCACCCCTTCCGATTATTCAGCCGACCCCTATGTGATCACGCGGCGGCTGATCGAGGAGGGGCGGGGCAGGTTGGTGTTGCGGACGCCCCTGGACCTGCCCTTTCCGGTGCGGTTGTTGCAGGGGTCGGCGGATGTTGATGTGCCGCCATCGGTGGCGCTGCGGCTGTTTGGCCATGCGACCAGCCCCGACATGCGCCTGACGCTGGTCAAGGGGGCGGATCACCGGTTTTCGACATCGGCCTGTCTGGAGGCGATTGTGGTGGCGATTGCGGAGGTGTCGGATGTGGCTGGCGCCGAGAAGATGAGTATTTAGGCCAGAGTGAATGCAGGATTTTTCAATATTTCTGCGGCGCATTCTTGGGCGGGTCAGCGCTGGTTCTACGATTTTGATCAAGGTGTTCTGCTGAGAAGTTGAGAAAGCGGCCAGAGTGTGGTCTTATCTTTTTGCAACAAAGGGGTGATTTGGACGATGCCGGAGCCCTTGGTTTTTGTTCCCGGCCTGATGGCAGATGCGCGGTTGTTCCTGCCGCAAATGGTGGCCTTGGGCGCGCGGTTTTCGGTGCAGGTCTGCATGCCGACCCAAGGCGATACGGTCGAGGAAAACAGCCTGTTCGTGCTGGATCAGGCCCCGGCGAAGTTCGCGTTGATCGGGCATGGGTTGGGCGGGGCGGTGGCGCTGGATGTGCTGCGCCGCGCCGCCGAGCGGGTGACACGGGTTATCCTGATCTCGACCCCGCCGCTGTCGGAGACGCCACAGGCGGCGGCGGCGCGGGAGGCGCGGATTGTGGCGGCGCGCAGCGGACGTTTGCCCGAAGCGATGGCTGACGAAATTCCAGCCGAGGCGCTGGCCGATACCGAATGGCGTGGCGAGGTGATGGCCCTGTTGCGCGACATGGCGATGGGGTTGGGCGAGGGGGCGTTCCTGCGCCAATCGCGCGCCATGCAGCGCCGCCCTGACCAGCAAAAGACCATGCGGCGGGTCAAGATCCCGGCGCTGATCATGGCAGGCGAGGCGGATACGCTGATCCCGGTGCGGCGACAGGAGTTTACTGCGGGCCTGATGCCCTATGGCAAGATGTGCGTGATCGCAGGTGCGGGACATGTCCCAAGTCTGGAACAGCCCGACCTTGTTTCAGACGCAATCGAAGCCTTTATGAACGGCCCCGTTCTATTGCGCTGAGGCCAGTTTGATCGGCTTGCCCTTGCCGGAATGGTCATCGATGAAGCCCAGAACTAGGGGGCGAATGTTCAGGCGCCAGCTTTTGCCGGCAAAGATGCCGTAGTGACCGGCACCCGGTTCCAGATGCTGAGTTTTCTTGGACGGATCCAGGCCGGTCAGCATGGCAAGGGCCGCAACGCATTGGCCGGGCGCGGAAATGTCGTCCTCGGCCCCTTCCACAGTCATCACCGCGACCTGGGTGATGGCGCCGATATCGACCTTTTTGCCTTGGACCGTGAAGGCATTCTGAGCGATTTCGCGGTTTTTGAAGATACGCTCGACCGTGGAGAGGTAGAATTCGGCCGTCATGTCCATCACGGCCAGATATTCGTCATAAAAGCGGTTATGGGCGTCGTGATCGGAGGCCTCGCCATTGGCGACGCGCATGATCTGTTCGGAGAAGGCCTTGGCGTGGCGTTCGGCGTTCATCGACATGAAGCTTTGCAGTTGCAACAGGCCCGGATAGACCAGTCGCCCCGCGCCGTTGTATTTGAAGCCGACGCGCTGAATGGCCATCTGTTCCAACTGGCCCATCGTGATCCGGCGGCCGAAGTCGGTGACATCGGTGGCGGCGGCATCGGGGTCCACCGGGCCGCCGATCAGGGTGAGGGTGCGGGGTTGGGCGGCCGGATCCTCGGCCGCGAGGTAGGCGGTGGCGGCAAGGGCCAAGGGGGCGGGTTGGCAGACGGCGATGACATGGGTGTCAGGGCCCAGAGCCTTCATGAAATCAACGAGGTAGAGGGTGTAATCCTCGACATCGAACTTGCCCGCGCTGACGGGGATGTCGCGGGCATTGTGCCAATCGGTGATGAAGACATCGCAATCGGGCAGCAGGCTGGTGACGGTGGAGCGCAGCAGCGTGGCATAGTGGCCGGACATCGGGGCCACCAGCATCACGCGGCGGTTCATGGGCGCACGGCGGCGGACGGAGAACTGGATCAGGTTGCAGAACGGTTTTTCGACGATGGTGGTGACATCGATCAGGTGATCCTGCCCTTTGGGGCCGACGATGGAGCGGATGCCCCAGTCGGGCTTGACGACCATGCGCGAAAAGCTGCGCTCGGCCACATCACCCCAAGCGGCGGTCAGTTGCAGCATAGGGTTCATCGACAGGGCAAAGACCGGATAGCTGGCCATGGCGCGGGCCGTGGCGCCCATCCACTCATTCGTGTTGCGGATACTTTCCATCAGGTCGTATGTGGCCATATACTTCATCAGGGTTCCTATCGCGGGTTCGGGCCCGGCTGTACTGTCGCATGGGCAAAACCTGCCCGCAACTTTATGCTGCGCAGCAGCGAGAATAGGGGCGAAAGATTACCATGACAACCGAAGACAGTGACGCACACGCAAAATTGGAACGGTTGACGGGGAATTTGGCCAAGGTCGAGGCTTTGACAGCCCGCCTGATGACCGCTTTGGCCGAGCGGCGGCAGCATGACAAGGCACTGGATGCGCCGGGGCAGGATGTCTATGTCAAGGCGGCGGCGGCTTATGTCGCTGAAATGATGCAGAATCCGGCCAAGGTGTTGGAGCATCAGATCGGCTATTGGGGCAAGACGCTGAAGCATTACGTGGCGGCCCAGCAGGCGCTGGTAAAGGGTGAATTTGCCGCACCCGCCGACCCCGGGCCGCAGGACAAACGGTTCAGCAATCCCTTGTGGGACAGCAACCCGGCGTTCAATTTCCTGAAGCAGCAATATTTGCTGAACGCCGAGGCGATGAAGACCGCTGTCAGCGATATGGAAATTCTGGACGATACCGACCGCAAGCGGGTGGAGTTTTTCACTCGGCAGATCGTTGACATGTTTGCGCCGACCAATTTTCTGGGCACCAATCCCGATGCTTTGGAAAAGGCCGTGGCGACGGATGGGATGAGTCTGGTGCGGGGGTTGGAAAACCTGGTGCGGGATATCGAGGCGGGGGATGGCAATCTGCAGGTGACGCTGGCCGACCCTCAGGCCTTTGTCGTGGGGCAGAACATCGCGGCGACGCCGGGGGCGGTGGTGTTCCGCAACCGTATGTTTGAACTGCTGCAATACGCGCCCACGACCGAAACCGTCCAGCAGACGCCGTTGCTGATTTTTCCGCCTTGGATCAACAAGTTCTATGTACTGGACCTGAAGCCTGCGAATTCCTTTATCAAATGGGCGGTGGATCAGGGACTTACGGTGTTTGTGGTGTCTTGGGTCAACCCCGATGCCAGCTATGCCGACACCAGCATGGATGATTATATCCGCGACGGTTTCATGACCGCGATGGCGGAAGTGCGCAAGATCACCGGTGAAGCGCAGATCAATGCCATCGGCTATTGCATTGCGGGCACCACGCTGGGGCTGACGCTGGCGCATCTGCAAAAGGCGGGTGACCAATCCGTCAAATCGGCAACCTTTTTCACCACGCTGGCCGACTTTTCCGATCCGGGCGAGGTGGGGGTGTTTCTGGGCAACGATTTCGTTGACGGGATCGAACGCCAATCGCAAGAGGACGGCATTTTGTCGCGGGCCTTCATGAGCCGGACCTTCAGTTTCCTGCGATCCAACGACCTGATTTATCAGCCAGCCATCAAAAGCTATATGCTGGGCGAGGCCCCGCCGGCGTTTGACCTGTTGTTCTGGAATGGTGACGGCACCAATCTGCCCTGCAAGATGGCGCTGCAATACCTGCGCGGCCTGTGTCAGGAGGATGGTTTTGCGCAGGGCGAGTTTGAGGTCTTTGGCGCGAAAGTGTCGCTGGCACAAGTGAACCTGCCCCTGTGCGCGATTGCCTGTGAGACCGACCACATTGCCCATTGGAAGGGAAGTTTCAACAGTATCAAGCAGATGGGATCGGACGACAAGACATTCATCCTGTCGCAGTCGGGCCATATCGCGGGCATCATCAACCCGCCTGCCAAGGGCAAATACGGGCATTACACCAACGACGCGCCGATGGACGCGCCCGAAAGCTGGCTGGCCGGGGCCAGCTTTACCCAAGCCAGCTGGTGGCCGCGCTGGCGGGCGTGGATCGGCGAAAGATCGGGGCCGCAGATCCCGGCGCGCCAGATCACTGGGGCGATCTGCCCGGCCCCCGGGACCTATGTGCTGGCCTGATCTGTCGTTTTGGCATGGCTGCAATGCGTCAGCGCCCCTGCTGCGTCGCAGAATCTGTACTTGAAATGCTGCGCTGCAGCATGTATGTAACTGGCATTGGAATCGGGCAGACACCCAGACCTCAGGAGCGATGAAATGACCAAGACCAACGACTTCACCAAGACGATGCAGGACATGATGGCTTCCTTCCCGGTTGACGCGTCCGCCTTCCAGAACGCCTTCAAAACTCAGGCCGCTTTCGGCGAAAAGCTGACCAAGGTCGCCTTGGAAGCTGCCGAAAAATCGACCGAAATTTCGGCCAAATGGGCCAAGGAATCGCTGGCCAAGCTGACCGCCGCTTCCAAGGCCAAGGTCGAGCCGGCTGAATACACCAAATCGGCCACCGACTTTGCGTCGGCTGCTGCTGAACTGGCTGCTGAAAACATGGCTGCTTTCGCTGAAGTTGCGAAGAAAGTGCAACTGGACACCGTCGAGCTGCTGATGTCGGCTGGCAAGGAAGCCTCGACCGAGGCGACCGCCGCTGTCAAGAAAGCTACGGAAGAAGTGACCGCGACCGTGAAAAAGGCGGCCACGGCTGCAACCGCTGCCAAGTGATCTGACCCCTATGGGTTGAAGAAGGGCGGGGGTTCACCCCGCCCTTTCTTTTTAGCTGCACCTCGCCTAGACTTCGCTGCAGTGCAATAGGGGGAGGGCCAGGATGGCCGACACTGCCAAGCCGCTGCTGATCAAGCGCTATGCGAGCCGTCGCCTTTATAACACCGAAACGTCCGATTATGTGACGCTGGAGGATATCGGCACCTTCATCCGGGCGGGCCGGGAAGTGCAGATCATTGATCTGAAATCCGGCGATGACCTGACGCGGCAATATCTGTTGCAGATCGTGGCCGAGCATGAATCGAAGGGCGATACGGTTTTGCCCACCAATGTGCTGACCGACCTTGTGCGGTCCTATACCACCAATATCCAGTCGGTCGTTCCGCAATTCCTGGCCGCGAGTTTCGAGATGTTGCGCGACGGCCAGTCGAAGGTGCTGGAAAACATGGGCACGATTCCCAACCCGCTTATGGCGATGCCGGGGTTCGAGGCGATGCGCAAGCAACAGGAAGTGTTCATGAAAACCATGATGGGCGGGGTGCCGGGCTGGTCGCAGCCCGCCGTCCCCGAGCAGAAAGCCGACACCGCACCTGCCGATGAACTGGCGGAAATCAAACGGCAATTTGCGGAATTGCAAAAGAAGCTGTCGCAGTTGTGACGCGGTCCGGTCAGACCCTGCCGGACGGTCAGGGCCGTGTGACGCTATGGGGGGTCGAGATCTTTTTGGCCGTGGCCGAAGAGGGCGCCATTTCGGCGGCAGCCCGGCGGCTGGGGGTCAGCCCTTCGGCGATTTCGCAGCAGTTGACGGGGCTTGAGGCGGCTTTGGGCGCGGTGCTGCTGGACCGGTCTGCCCGGCCCATGCGCCTGACCCCGGCGGGGGCGATGTTCCGCCGCCATGCCCATACCATCCTGAACGCGGAAGCCGAGGCGCGCGCCGATCTGGCCGTGGCCGATCTGTCGGGCCTGACCACCCTGCGTCTGGGGGTTATCGAGGATTTTGACGCGGAAGTGACGCCGCGGTTGTTGCAAGCACTGGCGGGCGATCTGAAAGGGTGCCGGTTCCTGCTGGAAACTGGGGCCAGTCATCGTTTGCTGGACCAGTTGGAAGCGCGGGCACTGGATGTGGTTGTGTCGGCTGATCTTGGATCGGAAGCCGCCGATGACGGCTGGCGCGAGGTGCATCCGCTGCTGGCAGAACCTTTTGTCGCCGTCACCCCGCGCGGACGTGGGCATGAGGGGTTGGCGTTGATCCAGTACACAGCGCGTCACCTGATGGGGCGGCAGATCGCTGCCCATCTGGCGCGGCAGAACCTGCGACTGGCACACCGCTACGAGTTGGACAGCTACCGCGCCATTCTGGCGATGGTGGCGGCGGGTGAGGGCTGGACGATCCTGACGCCGCTCGCTCTGCACCATGCGGCGAGTGTGCAGGCGGCGGTGGACGTTTCACCCCTGCCCTTTGCGCCGTTGGAGCGGACGTTGAGCCTGTCGGCCCGAGCAGGGGTTCTGCGCGATATGCCAGGACAGATCGCCGAACGGCTGCGCGGGTTGATGCAGGCCCAGGTGGTTGAGCCTGCGCTGACGCAATGGCCCTGGATGCAGGGTGCACTGCGGGTGTTGTAGGGCCAAATTTCTTCGAAGAAATTTGCAAAAGTTTTGGAAAACTTTTGGTCAGCCCTTCACATCCTCGACCGCGCTGATGATCGCATCGGCGATGAAGTCCAACTCATCATCCGTCAGGCGCGTTGGCAGGCGGACGTCGCAGGCGCGCATCAGCATGGCGCGGGTCTGGGGCAGGTCGGGGGCGGGGCCCAGAAACTCCCAGTTCCAGAAGGCGCGGGCGTTGCCGTCGGACAGGCCAAAGACCTGCACGGTCACGCCACGCGATTTGGCGCGGGATTGGAAGCGCAGCGCTTCGGCGTCAGTCCAGTCGCCGGTCAGATTGAA
>CAMDHB010000056.1 GCA_945897655.1 Pseudorhodobacter antarcticus | reverse complement strand
GAAGCGGCGCCGGTTTGGCTATCGGCGCATTGGTGTGATGCTGGAACGTGTAGGCATGGTGATGAACGAGAAGAAGCTCTACCGGATTTACCGGGAAGAAGGGCTGTCGGTGCGCCGCCGTCGTGGCCGCAAACGGGCGCGCGGCAGCCGCACACCGATGCCAGTGCCACTGCGGCCGAACCAGCGCTGGTCCTTGGACTTTCTGTCCGACACCTTCGGGGCCTGCCGGAAGTTCCGCATCCTGGCTGTGAACGACGATTGTTGCCGTGAAAACCTCGGCCTGATTGCCGACACCAGCATCTCGGGGGCCAGAGTGGCGCGGGAACTCGACGCCTTGGTTCGCATCTATGGCAAACCGGCTTGCATAGTCAGTGACAATGGGACCGAGTTCACCAGCAAGGCGATCCTGAAGTGGGCCAACGAGAACGGCGTCGAGTGGCATTACATCGAACCCGGAAAGCCCCAGCAGAACGGCTATATCGAGTCCTTCAACGGCAGCCTGCGCGACGAATGCCTCAACGAGGAGATCTTCGACAGCCTGGTCGATGCCCGCCGCACACTCGCCCTTTGGCGCTATGACTACAACAACGTCAGGCCGCATTCTTCGCTCGGAAACAACACCCCGGCAGAAGCGCGCCGGGCGCTTGAGCTACTTGATGGCAACGCGCCCGGCGCGCTTGCCAGACCTGAAAACGATGACTATCAAACCCAAGGACTCTCGTTATGAACGAGGGACGACCGGGGGGCAGGTCAACGGACCCGGCGGAGGCGGCCATTCTGATCAAGGACATGCTGATCAACGTCACCAGCTTCTTCCGCGATGCCGAGGCGTGGCGCATGTTTGGCGAATTGGTGATCGCGCCCTTGGTGGCCAGCCGCGAAACCGGCACTGCTATCCGGGCCTGGGTCCCCGGTTGTTCGACCGGGGAAGAAGCCTACACCTTGGCCATGCTGATCGCAGAACAGGCGACCTTGGCGGGCAAAGCCTTTGATGTGAAGATATTCGCCACCGATGCTCGCGACGATAACCTGATTACCGCCCGCGAAGGAGCTTATCCCGTTGCGGCCATCACGGGGTTGGATGCCACCCGACAACGCCGGTTTTTCGATGGGTCAGACGCAACGTACCGGGTCAAGAAAGACCTGCGCGCCACGGTGATCTTTGCGCCTCAAAACCTGCTGCGCGATCCGCCGTTTTCGCATCTGGACCTGATCACCTGCCGCAATCTGCTGATCTACCTCGAACCCGAAGCGCAGCAAAGCATCATCGCCTTGTTTCACTTTGCGCTTGAACAGGGTGGCGCCCTGATGATGGGCAATACCGAAACCCTTGGGCGTCACAGCGGCATGTTTGATCCCTTGTCCAAGAAGTGGCGTATTTATCGACGGTTGGGCTCTACCCGGCTGGATATTGTAAACTTTCCGGTCTTGCGCGGCCAACAAAGCCCGGCGCGACCCATGCCGGAGGGTCACTCTTCCGCACTACCCTCCCTAACGATCCCCGTCATCGATCTGGCGCGGCGCGCGCTGCTTGACCGGTTTGCGCCCGCGTCCGTCTTGATCGATCCATCTGCCCGCGTGGTCTATTATCACGGCTCGACCGGAGCATTTCTGGAACAACCGACGGGCGAGCCGTCGAATGATCTGTTCGCCATGGCACGCGGCGGCCTTGAAGTGAAACTGCGCAGCGCAGTGCGCAAGGCAAGGGCAGAGGCGTGCGATGTGTCGTTTGAGGCAATGCTGCCGGATGCACAGGGCGAGGCCGTTGTGACGGTGACCGTTTCGCCGGTCAGCGGACCGGGGACCGGGCATATGCTGATCAGTTTTGTCGCCGCAACATTGGGTGAGGGGCGCATCTTTCAGGTGCCTTCGGAAAATCTGCCGCAAGAGGCCGTCCTGCGCGATGAATTGGCGGCGTTGCGGTATGAACTGCAAAACACGATCGAGCATCTGGAAACCGCGAACGAAGGGTTGAAGGCGTCGAACGAAGAAGCCACCTCGATGAACGAAGAGCTGCAATCCACCAATGAAGAGCTGGAAACCTCAAAAGAGGAAATGCAGTCCTTCAACGAAGAGCTGCACACCGTCAACGGTCAGTTGCAACACAATCTGCGGGAACTGGAAGACAGCACCAACGATCTGAACAACCTTCTGGCGGGCACCGAAACCGTCACCCTGTTCATTGATACCAAGCTGTGCATCAAATGGTTTACCCCCGGGACGCAGGCTCTGTTTGATTTCAGGCCCACTGACATTGGCCGGCCTTTGCAGCATTTTGCCTTGAAGTTTGACGACGGCAATCTCTTGGCCGATGCGGAGCGGGTCTTGCAAAAGTTGCAGGTGCTTGAGACCGAAGTGTCCAGCGGCGCGGGCCGTTGGTATTTGCGGCGCATGCTGCCCTATCGCACCCTGGACAATCGCATTGCCGGTGTCGTGATCACGTTCTTTGACGTGACCGACAGCAATTTGGCCCGAGCGGCAAGCACCGAGGCGCGCATTCTGACCCAAGCCATAGTGGAAACCGCAAGCCAACCGGTTTTGGTCATGGATGATGCCTTGCGGATCATCCTGATCAACCCGGCGTTTGAAAAGATGTTCAGTGTTGCGGCGGCAGATGCAGTCGGCCAACGGGTTTTTGACCTTACCAAAGGTGAACAGTACCTACCCAATTTGCGCGAATTGCTCGAGGCGTTGGTCCTGGACGGCCAGCCCTTCGAAGGGACCGAGGTGGAACAGCTTTTTCCCGACATCGGCCTGCGCCGCTTGTCGCTTTACGGTCGAAAACTCCAGCGCGAGGGAGATCGGCCCAGTCTCATTCTCTTTTTTATTCAAGATGTTACGGACGAACGCCAGCGGGAAATGATCGCCCGAAGGCTTGCGGCCATCGTGGAATCCTCTCGGGATGCTATCATCACCATTGATCTTTCAGGGAATATCACCAGTTGGAACACCGGGGCAGAAGTGATCTTCGGGTATTCGGCGGCCGAGATCGTGGGTCAGCCGATGGCCGCGATGAATGACCCGTCGCATCAGACGATCCTGCCGGATTGTCTGGTGCATTTCCGGTCCGGCGGCGAGACTTTGCATTATGAGCGGCCCCGCATGCGAAAAGATGGCACCGCTGTCTGGGTATCGGTGACGGAATCGCCATTGCGAGACGCCGGGGGTGCGCTTTTGGCGGCCTCAAGCATCGCCCGCGATATCACGGATCGCCGAATGGCCGAACAACACAGGGAAACTTTGGTCAATGAACTGAACCATCGGGTCAAGAACTCGCTTGCCGTGGTGCAGGCCATTGCGTCACAGACATTGCGCGGCAGCCTGTCTTTGCCCGATGCGCGCATGGCCTTTGGGGCAAGGCTTGCGGCATTTGCGCGGGCGCACGATCTGATTGTCAGCAGCGAGTGGTCTGGCACGGATTTGACCAGCGTGGTCCACGCCATCATCGGACCCCACGACGGAGAGACCAGCCGGTTTACCATCAGCGGCCCGTTTGTGCCGCTTTTGCCGCAGGCCGCTGTGACATTCAGCCTGGCGATGCATGAACTTTGCACCAACGCAGCGAAATATGGCGCTTTGTCAGTGCCTGAAGGGCGAGTTTCGATCATTTGGACGCTCAATGGCCCCGCGGACGCTGCCAGGTTTGTCTGGACCTGGTCGGAAAGTGGTGGCCCCCTGGTGGCTGCCCCGGCCCATCGCGGGTTCGGCTCCAGCCTGATCGAGCGCGTGTTGCCGACGGAGCTTAACGGCATCGTCAGCGTGACCTATGCCGTCAGCGGGTTGGTCTGCGTTCTGGAAGCGCCAATGCCGCACGGGCCAGACAAGGCACGGGCCTGATGTTGCAGGCCGCCTTTGCGCCGCTAAGGTTCATGATTTTGGACGATGAAATCATCGTCGCGCTGGATCTGGAGCACATGCTGACAGATCTCGGGCATTTCGTGGTCGGAACCGCAAACCGCATGGAGCACGGGATGAAGATCGCGCAAGAAAGCGGGCTTGATATGGCAATCCTGGACATCAATGTGCGGGGCGTCTTGTCTTTTCCCATAGCCGAAGTCTTGCGCAGCCGGGATGTACCGTTCATTTTCGCCAGCGGCTATGGGCAGCGCGGGTTGATCGATGCCTTTCGTGATGCGCATGTGTTGACCAAGCCCTTTGACATGGACGGGCTGGCGCGCATGGTGGCGCAGGCCCGCGGATCACGCAACAGACAGGGTCCCGACATCCACAATAGTCTGACGGCACCGCCCATTGTGGTGCGGAATTCGGATCGGCCCGGAACAACGTGAAACTAATTTAGGTCAAGTTTCAGCGGAACTTTATGGTCTGGCGTGCATTGGTGTCGTGAAAATCGGCGTCAAGACACGCTGAAGGATAGGGGGCCAGAATGAACATCCAAAGAAGTCCATTTGCGCAGAAACTCAGCACCTTCATAGACTTGTCCGAACCAGAGTTGAATGTGCTGGCCAGCCTGCATGGCCGCCGCAAGTCCTATACGGCAGGGACCAGCATGGTGCTTCAGGGGCAGGCCGATCAGCAGGCCTTTGTCTTGGCTGAAGGGTGGGCCTTTTCCTATCGTCTCCTGCCGGGCGGCAGTCGTCAGATCGTCGATTTTCAGATTCCAGGGGATTTTCTGGGGCTGCGCTCCATCATGTTCCGTTCCGCCGGCCAAGGCGTCGAGCCTGTGACAAGGGTGCAAGCCTCGCAGGTTGGTGCTGCTGATTTGAAGGACGTCTTCGAGCGTAACCCGCGTTTGGGTTCGGCGGTGCTGTGGGCAGCCTCTCGCGATGATGCGATGGTGGTAGAGCATCTGGTCGGTGTCGGGCGCCGCAACGCTGTCGAGCGTACAGCGCACTTGCTCCTTGAGTTGGGTGCGCGGTTGACGCTGGTCGGCCTCGGAACCAAGGCGGGCTACGATTGCCCCCTGTCGCAATACCTGTTGGCCGATGCGCTGGGCCTGAGTGCAGTTCACGTCAATCGCGTGTTGCGCGACCTGCGCGAGGACAACCTTGTGACGTTTCGGAATGGACGGGTGGATCTGACCGACTTCAATGGTTTGGTCGCCCTTGCGGATTTTGATCGCGACTATCTCGATCACGACGTGCCATTGACCCATGGGATGCTGCCGCCGATTGCACGAGAGCAGCAGCAGAAACTGAAGATGCAAGGCGTCTAGGCGTGCCCGGCGTTTGGGATGTCTCTCGTCTGCACGACATTGGCGAGGTTGCCGCCAACTCGGGTCTGCTCGCGTTTTTGACAGCGCGGACAGAGTTCGTTTTGGCTCGTGCGGACGGACGGATCGAGCGTATCCTCTTGGTGCCACAGGGATCAAACGCAGAGGCGGCAACTCCCCTCATCCCACCTTACAGGTCGACAAGAGAGGAAGAGCCCTTGGCTTTGCCGCCACTCCTGACCAAAGACCTAACTCCAGGTGGCGAAGCCGCCATCGACGGGCTAGGTGTTTGAGACGACGGCTTGAAGGTGCGATCCTTTCTGAGGAATGGAAGATCAGGACTGCGGCATTGGCAACCAACACTTGCGACACCAAGATGCGGTGGGTTTCTTCTGATCCAACGCTTCGAAGAAACCGCACGGCAACAGCCCCGGCCTAACCCAACGTCCATAATGGGCCTTTTCCGGCCTGGCGTGCAACACACTGGCCTTTGGTCGCAGGGCCGGCACCGTTCGGGTCCCGTTTGATCTACCGCCCACCAAACGCAACAATAAGGCCTGCGCGTCGCTGTTGCGCAGGCCTTTTGGGATCATTTCATGCGTTGGGACACGTTTTGCCCCCACTTGGGACGATAGTGCCCCGATTTGGGAGCATCATTGCCCCTACCTACACCGGGTTGTTTGGTTTCAGCTACAGCCGCTCGTCCCACCGCAAGTGTTGCATTTCATGCAGGTGCCATTGCGGACGAGGGTGTAGTTGCCGCATTCGCCGCACGGATCGCCTTCGTAGCCTTGCAGCTTGGCCTTGACCCGTTTGTCCATGCCGACGGTGCCCGACCCGAGTGCAGTGCCGCTGGCATAGGTGGTGGCCGAGACGACCGAACCGCCGCCCATGGCCGCGCGGGCGGTTTCGGGGACCAGCATGTTCAGGTTCGACATGGGATCACCTGCGCCGCCCAATCCCTGCACGCCGCCCATGCCGCCTTGCAGCACCACCAGTTCCTGCGGCACGCGCTTGCGCAGATAGCCGGTGGAGGAGATCTGCTTCAGCACTTCGAGACCGCGGGTTGCGGCGGCGTCGGAGACTTCGGAGATGTTGCGCTTGCCCTCTTCCTCGCCCCGGCCCAGATCGTCAAACGATGCGCCGGTGGGTTTGACATGGGCAAGGTCGGTGCGGTCGAGGTAGGAGATGGCCAGTTCGCGGAAGATGTAGTCGAGGATAGAGGTGGCGTTCTTCACGCTGTCGTTGCCTTGGACCATGCCAGCGGGTTCAAAGCGGGTGAAGGTGAAGGCTTCGACATATTCGTCCAGCGGCACGCCGTATTGCAGGCCCACCGAGATGGCGATGGCGAAGTTGTTCATCATGGCGCGGAAGCCTGCGCCCTCTTTGTGCATGTCGATGAAGATCTCGCCCAGGCGGCCATCCACATATTCGCCGGTGCGCAGGTACACCTTGTGCCCGCCGACGATGGCCTTTTGGGTATAGCCCTTGCGGCGTTCGGGCAGCTTTTCGCGGTTGGTGCGGATCACCTCTTTGATAATGATCTTTTCCACGATCTTTTCGGCCAGCATGGTGGCCTTTTCGGGGGCCGAACCGTGGGCCAGGATCTCCTCGGCCTCGTCATCATCGGCGACGAGGGCGGAGGCGAGGGGTTGGCTGAGTTTCGAGCCGTCGCGGTAGAGCGCGTTGGCCTTGATCCCAAGGGACCACGACAGTTCGTAGGCTGCCAACGCGTCCAGGATGGTCGCGTTGTTGGGCATGTTGATGGTTTTGGAAATCGCGCCCGAGATGAAGGATTGGGCAGCCGCCATCATGTGGATATGGCTTTCGACGGACAAGAAGCGCTTGCCGATCTTGCCGCAGGGGTTTGCGCAGTCAAAGACCGAATAGTGTTCCTTTTTCAGCCAGGGCGCGCCTTCCAGGGTCATAGTGCCGACGATGTGGTCGTTGGCGGTCTGGACCTGCGCCTTGGTGAAGCCAAGGTGTTGCAGCAGGTCGAAGGTCGGGTCAGACAGTTTGTCCGCCGGGATGCCAAGGGTCTTGGTGCAGAAGTCGGGACCAAGGGTCCACTGGTTGAACACAAAGCGGATGTCAAAGGCCGAGGGGAGGGCCGCTTCCAGCTTTTCCAATTCGCGCGGGCCAAAGCCGTGGCCGATCAGCGAGGTGGTGTTGATGCCAGGGCAGTTGCCCATGGAGCCGTGGCCGACGGCATAGGCAATGATCTCGGCCACTTGGGACGAGGAATAGCCCAGCTTTTCCAAGGCTGCCGGAACCGATTGGTTGATGATCTTGAAGTAGCCACCACCGGCAAGCTTCTTGAACTTGACCAGAGCGAAGTCGGGTTCGATGCCAGTCGTGTCGCAGTCCATCACCAGACCGATGGTGCCGGTGGGGGCGATCACGGTGGTTTGGGCGTTGCGGAACCCGTGGGCCTGACCCAGCGTCAGCGCCTCATCCCAGGCCATCTTGGCCAGTTCGACCAGCGTCTGGTCAGGGCAACCGGCGTGGTCCAGCGGCACGGGGGCCACGTTGAGGTCTTCGTAGCCGGTCTTTTTGCCGTAAGCCGCGTTGCGGTGGTTGCGGATCACGCGCAGCATATGAGCGGCATTGCGGGAATGGCCGGGGAAGGCACCCAATTCGCGGGCCATCTCGGCCGAAGTGGCATAGGCAACGCCGGTCATCAGGGCCGTCAGGGCACCGCAGAGGGCGCGGCCCTGACGGCTGTCATAGCCAAGGCCCATGTTCATCAAGAGGCCGCCGATGTTGGCATAGCCCAGGCCCAGCGTGCGGAAGTCGTAGGACAGTTGCGCGATTTCGCGGGACGGGAACTGCGCCATCATCACCGAGATTTCGAGGGTGATGGTCCACAACCGCGAGGCGTGCATATAGGCGTCGGCGTCGAACTTATCGCCCTTGAAGAACGTCAGCAGGTTCATAGACGCCAAGTTGCAGGCGGTGTCGTCCAGGAACATGTATTCCGAGCAAGGGTTTGACCCACGGATCGCGCCATCTTCGGGGCAGGTGTGCCAAGCGTTGACGGTATCATGGAACTGGATGCCGGGGTCGGCGCAGGCCCAGGCGGCATGGCCGATCTGGTCCCAAAGCTCGCGTGCCGAAACGGTGCGGGCGGTTTTGCCATCGGTGCGGCGGATCAACTCCCACGGGGCGTCGTCCTTGACGGCCTGCAGGAAGGCGTCGGTCACTCGGACCGAGTTGTTGGAATTTTGACCAGAGACGGTGGCGTAGGCCTCACTATCCCAATCAGTATCATAGGTCGGGAATTCGATCGAGGTGAAGCCCTGAGCCGCGTATTGCAGGATGCGGAAGGTGTAGGTGTCGGGGATCATCGCCTTCTTGGCGGCCTTGATCGCGGCCTTCAGCGCCGGGTTCTTGACCGGGTCAACCGAATCGGCGGCGGAACCGTCCCAGGTTTTGATCGCGGCGAAGATGTCGTTCAGGCGCGCTTCATGGGCCTTGGAACCGGCGACGAGCGAGGCAACCTTTTGCTCCTCGATCACCTTCCAGTTGATGAACTCTTCGATATCGGGGTGATCCATGTCGCAGATCACCATTTTGGCGGCGCGCCGGGTGGTGCCGCCCGATTTGATGGCGCCAGCCGAACGGTCACCGATTTTCAGAAACCCCATAAGGCCCGACGATTTGCCGCCGCCCGACAGCTTTTCGCCCTCACCCCGCAGCGAGGAAAAGTTCGTGCCGGTGCCGGAACCGTATTTGAACAGGCGCGCCTCGCGCACCCACAGGTCCATGATGCCGCCGTCGCCGACCAGATCATCCTTGACCGACTGGATGAAGCAGGCGTGCGGTTGCGGGTGTTCGTAAGCGCTGGTCGATTTGGTCAGAACGCCGGTCTTGTGGTCGACATAGAAGTGGCCCTGCGACGGGCCGTCGATGCCGTAAGCCCAGTGCAGACCGGTGTTGAACCACTGGGGCGAATTGGGGGCTGCCATCTGACGGGCCAGCATGAAGCGCATTTCGTCGAAATAGGCCTTGGCGTCGTTTTCGGTCGTGAAATAGCCACCCTTCCAGCCCCAATAGGTCCAGGCCCCGGCCAGGCGGTCGAACACCTGTTTGGACGAGGTTTCACCGCCAAAACGTTCGCCCTCGGGCAGGTTGGCAAGCGCCTCGTCATCGGGGGCCGAACGCCACAGGAAATTGGGCACGCCCTGTTCCTTGATCCTGCGCAAGCGCGCAGGGACGCCCGCACGGCGGAAGTATTTCTGGGCAAGCACATCGGCCGCGACCTGCGACCAACCCTCGGGAACCTCGACCGCTTCGTTGCGGAACACGATCTTGCCATCGGGACCACGGATTTCGGATGTGGTCAGGTTGAACTGGATGGTGCCATAAGCACCTGTGTCTGCTGCCGTGAACTTCCGCTCGATCTTCATGTGCGCCCCGTGTCTCCGTTGTGGTGCCAAGGCTGTGTCGCCCTGTGCGTGGCCGATCCTGTAACCAAAGGCCACACCCTACAGTGCCCGAGGTCTTGAGACTCATCGGGTCCCCTTGCGGGCCTGTTTGGGTAGGTGTCCTTGTCGGGCTGGGCCGTATCCCGCGGCGCGCCTTCGACTTGGGCAAACTGCCGCAATCGGGGGCAGTCATCAACCACTTTCTTTGGCTTACCCCCAACATTTTGTGCTTGACGTCATAAACCTGTCCAACTGTTGCGTCTCGGGTTTGTGGCAGCGCCCTGTGGATGCTTTGGTGGATACAGGGTGTATGGGTCTTGGACGGTGTAGAAAAATGATAATGGGCGGGCACAGTTGCCCGCTGAGGATAAGATTTCGCATGAATTGACGTAACCGGTGCATAGGGCGATTCTGGGGCCGGATTTACACCCGGCGGTTGACCAGCACGATACCCGCAGACACAAGGGCCGACGCCCCAATGAGGCTTGGCGACAACAACTCGCCAAAAATCAGGTGGCCCAAAAAGATGGCAAAGATCGGGGTCAGGAAGGAAAAGCTGGCGACTGTGGACGTGGGATAGACCGACAAAAGCCACAGCCATGTGACAAAGCCACCCGCCACAACGACCCCGGCCTGAAACACCACCCAGACCCAGTGGATGGGCTGGATGTCGCGCAAGAGCGGTCCGAAGAACAAGGAGGCCACAAGCAGCAGGGGTGCCGAGACGAGGACCATCCAGAACAGTTGCGCCTCGGGTCCGGCCTCGCGCAAGCGCGTCTTGCGGGCGACAAAAGCGGTGCCCGCCCAGCCCCAGGCGGCGACAAGGGCGCAGAAGTCGCCCAAAAGGCTGGGGTCGCCGGTGGTTGTCTTGGACAGGATTGCCCAGGCGGTTCCGGCAAAAGCCAGTGCCAGACCGGCGGTCTTGAGCGGCGTCAGGCGTTCGCCGGGCAGGAAGAAATGCGCCAAGAGGCCCATCCAGACCGGCATGGAGTACATGATCAGGGCCGACCGCCCGACCGTGGTCAGGTCAAGGGCCAGAAACAGGGCCAGGAATTCGATGGCAAAGAGACCGCCCATGACCAGACCAGGCGCCAGATCGGCCAGTTTGATTCGCGGAATAAGACCCCGGTACCACAGCCATATTCCGACAAAGACCACGGCAAGCGCTGACCGGATGCCCGCAAAAAAGACCGGCTGAATACCCTGGTTGACGTATTTCACGATGATCTGGTTGAAGGCCAGCAGAAGCGTCACCGCAAGCAGGGTGGCAAACCCCGTCCCGTCCAACCTGTCCTTGCGCATCTTGTCCCCCAAATTCGCGGCCACCATCTAGGCCGGCTTGGGCAAGGTCAACCCCACGCCCGGATTTCACTGGCAGCACATCGGTCTTTGCCGTAAAGCCGAAAACATCAACCGGACGGGGCCCAGAATGGCGGACATCATCGCACGCTGCGCGGTTCGCGGTCTTTTGATGACCGATAGGAACCAGCACGTGCGGATCGTGGCACGTCTTGGCCTTTACCGCTTCTGGTGCAGGCCTGAAACTCTTGACGGATCGACGCGGAAAAATTGATGCAAAACGCTAACTTGCGCGGCATTCTTCTGATGATCACGGCGATGGCGTTTTTCGCTGTCGAGGATATGTTCATCAAGTTTGCCGCGGCCGGGATGCCCGCGGGTCAGATCATCTTCATCTCGGGCCTGTTTGGCGTTCCGGTCTTTGCCGCCATAGCCCGGGCTCGGGGACAAAGCGTGTTTGTCAGCGGTGCCTGGCATCCGGCTGTGCTGATCCGCGGAGGGGGCGAGATGGTGGGGTCGCTGGCCTATGTCGCAGCACTGGGGTCGATCCCGATGCCGACGGTGTCGGCGGTTTTGCAGGCAATGCCGCTGGTCGTGACGCTGGGGTCGGCTTTGTTTCTGGGGGAAAAGGTTGGCTGGCGGCGCTGGACGGCGATTGCGGTAGGTATGGCGGGGGTGTTGCTGATCGTCCGGCCCGGGTTGGACGGGTTTGAACCGGCGGCCCTTTGGGTTTTGACAACCGTCGTTGGCTTGGCCGTGCGTGATCTGGCGACGCGGTTTATCCCTCCGGTTTACAGCGATGCCCAGATCTCGTCCTGGGGACTTGTGCCGCTGATCTTTCTGGGGGGTGCGATGATGGCCGTCAGTGGTGGGGTGGTGGTGCCGGATGGCGTGCAAAGCCTGCATCTGTTCGGCATGGTCGCCTTTGGTGTCGTGGGGTACTGGGCGATCACTGCCGCCTCGCGCGCGGGCGAGGTATCGGTGGTGGCCCCGTTCCGCTATACCCGACTGGTATTTGCGATTGCGATTGGCTGGGTGGTCTTTGGCGAGCCTGCCGATGTCATCACCTTGTCAGGGGCCGCCCTTATCATCGGGTCGGGCCTTTATTCCTTCGCCCGTGAACGCGCCCGCAAGCGCGCCCTTTCCATGCCCGCAGCTGCGGGGTAAACAGCGCCAACCGTTAGCGCAATCAGGAGTTCCCATGAGCACGATCATCGACATTCACGCCCGCGAGATTCTGGACAGCCGTGGCAACCCCACCGTCGAGGTGGATGTTACGCTGGAAAGCGGTGCAATGGGCCGGGCGGCTGTGCCCTCGGGTGCCTCCACCGGCGCGCATGTAGCGGTGGAGCGGCGCGACGGTGACAAGGCGCGCTACAAGGGCAAGGGCGTGCTGGAGGCTGTGGCGGCCGTGAATGGCGAGTTGGCCGAGGCGATTGTCGGCTTTGACGCGACCGAACAGGTTGGCATTGACCGCACCATGATCGAGTTGGATGGCACGCCGAACAAGGGGCGTCTGGGGGCGAATGCGATCTTGGGCATCTCGCTTGCCGTGGCCAAGGCGGCGGCGGAACATACCGAACAGCCCCTGTACCGCTATGTTGGTGGCACGTCGGCACGCATCCTGCCGGTACCGATGATGAACATCATCAACGGCGGCGAGCATGCCGACAACCCGATCGACATTCAGGAATTCATGATCATGCCGGTGGGCGCTGCCAACATCCGCGAGGCTGTGCGGATGGGGTCGGAGGTGTTCCACACGCTGAAGAAGGAATTGCAAAACGCCGGGCACAACACGGGGATTGGCGACGAAGGCGGCTTTGCGCCGAACCTGTCGTCTGCCCGCGATGCGCTGGATTTCATCCTGAAGAGCATCGAGAAGGCGGGTTACAAGCCGGGTGATGACATCTGTCTGGCCTTGGATTGCGCCGCGACCGAGTATTTCAAGGGTGGCCGGTATGAGATGAAGGGCGAGGGCAAGAGCCTGAGCATCGAAGAGAATGTCGACTTTCTGGCCGGTCTGGCGCGGGATTATCCGATCATCAGCATCGAGGACGGCTGTTCGGAGGATGACTGGGCGGGCTGGAAGCTGCTGACCGACACCTTGGGCAAGAAGATCCAGTTGGTCGGCGACGATCTGTTCGTGACAAACCCCAAGCGGTTGAACATGGGCATCAAGGGCGGTTGCGCCAATTCAATGTTGGTCAAGGTCAACCAGATCGGCACGTTGACCGAGACGCTGGCTGCCGTCGATATGGCGCACCGGGCCGGGT
>CAMDHB010000055.1 GCA_945897655.1 Pseudorhodobacter antarcticus | reverse complement strand
CCCTGGCCCTGGACGCCACTTGACTAAAGCGGGATGAGTTTTCATGGTTCCATGAAAACTCATCCCGCTCTGAGACTTGAGCCAGATCAATCCGCGAGGGGCGCGGGGCTGATACATCTTTGCGCAGATCAACCGCGAGGATGCACCATGAAACCGATTGTCACCCTGTATCTGCTGCTGAACGACGAAAACTACCGTCTGGTTCACACCCATGAGGAGGGTTTGGCCGAGATCACCCATACAAAGGCCGAACTGACGGCGGCTGGGATTGCCCATGTCCAAGGCCACAGCCCGAAAGAGGGTGCCGAACGGGTCCACCTTGGCAAACATGCCGCCAAGATGCTGGCCGCCGAATGGGCCAAGGGCGGTTATGACCGGATTGTGCTGGTTGCGGGGCCCAAGATGCTGGGCGAAATCCGGCAGGATCTGCCGAGAGCGCTGCATGCTCATATTGCGGCGGAATTGCACAAGGATCTGGTCAAAATCCCGCTGCATGACCTGCCCGGGCACTTTGCCGGGGCGGTGTCACTGGCCTGATCACTTGGCCTTCAGCAGAAAGCTGACATGCAGGCTGGCGCGGATGTCGCGGTCCGTCTGCGGTCGGTCAAAGTCGGATGCAAACAACTTGTCGCCCCAGCGGGTGGCAAGACGGGGGCTGAGGATACCCAGCACCAGCGCCCATTTGCCCCGGCCAAAAACGCCAAGCCTGTCGATCACCTGAAACCGGCCCGCGATCTGGGCAACGGCGGGCGCGTCAAAGGGGTATTCCCAATCGCGGTCGGTCTGGAACGGGCGGTAAGCGCGGCGGATCAACCGGATGGGTACCCAAGTTTCCAAGGGGTCATAGGAGATGATATGCCCACCCGGTGCGAGCTTTTGGGCAACTCGGTCCAGCATCACATCCATGTGGCGGAAGTGGTGAAAGACCGAATGGGCGTAGATCATGTCGAAATCCGCCTCGGCATAGTCATCCGACAGGAAATCCCCCACCGAAAAAACCCGGTTTGGCGCAGCACCTATCCGGTCTTGCAACTGGGCAATCTGCGTGGGGGCCAGATCCAGCGCGTGATAGACCCCAGCGTTTTCCGCCAGATACTGGCTGAGGGGCGAGCCGTGGCCCGCCCCCAGATCCAGCACCTTCATCTGTGACAGATCGCCCAGCCAGCGGCGATGCACGTCATAGACCCGGGCGCGCTGGGCCCCGGACACCGATTTCAGCGCGCGCTGCCGCATGGCCCGCCACAGATTGGTGCCCCAACCATTGACCTCAGAAATCGCGCCGCCATCAGTCTGGTCATAATAGGCGCGTTGGGCCTGATTGGTTTCCAGCATCTCGCGGCGGGCGATGTCCAGGTCGGGCTTGGTCATCCCTCCATCGCCTCCAACTCGTCGATGAAGGCTGCGATCATGGACAGGCCCTTGTCCCAGAACTTGGGGTCGGACGCGTCAAGACCGAAGGGGGCCAGAAGTTCCTTGTGATGCTTGGAACCGCCGGCCTTGAGCATGTCGAAATACTTCTCCTCAAACCCCGGCAGGCCCTCGGCGTAAACGGCGTAAAGGGCGTTCACGAGGCCGTCGCCAAAGGCATAGGCATAGACGTAGAAGGGCGAGTGGACGAAGTGGGGAATATAGGCCCAGAAAGTTTCGTAACCGTCCATGAAATCAAAGGCATCGCCCAAAGATTCGGCCTGGATCGACATCCAGAGGGCATTGATGTCATCGGGGGTCAGTTCCCCCTTGGCGCGGGCTGCGTGCAGTTTGCATTCGAAATCGTAAAAGGCGATTTGGCGGACGACGGTGTTGATCATATCCTCGACCTTGCCAGCCAGCAGGGTCTTGCGTTCGGCGGGGGTTTTCGCGCCGTCCAGCAGTTTGCGGAAGGTCAGCATTTCGCCGAAAACAGACGCGGTTTCGGCCAGGGTCAGCGGGGTCGAGGACCACAGTTCCCCCTGACCCGCCGCCAGAACCTGATGGACACCGTGGCCGAGTTCATGCGCCAAGGTCATGACATCGCGCGGTTTTCCCAGATAGTTCAGCATGACATAGGGGTGAACGGTGGTCACGGTCGGGTGGGCGAACGCACCGGGGGCCTTGCCGGGCTTCACGCCTGCGTCAATCCAGCCTTTGGTGAAGAAGGGTTCGGACAGGTCGGCCATGCGGGGGTCAAAGGCGGCATAGGCGGATTGCACGGTTTCGCGCGCCTCCTCCCAGCCCACCAGACGCGGGGTTTCGATGGGCAAAGGCGCGTTGCGGTCCCAGACTTGCAAGCGGTCCAGCCCCATCCATTTCGCCTTGAGCCGGTAGTAGCGGTGGGAAAGTTTCGGATAGGCGGCCACGACGGCATTGCGCAGGGCTTCCACCACCTCAGGCTCGACATGGTTGGACAGATGCCGTCCGGTCTGGGGGGTGGGCATTTTGCGCCAGCGGTCGTGGATTTCCTTTTCCTTGGCAAGCGTGTTGTGAACCCGGGCGAAGAGCTTGATATTCTTGTCAAACACCAAGGCCAGCGCCCGCGCCGCCGCCTCGCGCTTGGTGCGGTCGGTGTCGGTCAACAGGTTCAGGGTGGCTTCAAGGTTCAGGTCTTCATCCTGACCGGCAACCGAGAACATCAGCCCCGCCATCGTCTCGTCAAACAGGCGGTTCCAGGCGCTTGCCCCCACAACGCTTTCGTCATGCAGGAACTTTTCCAACTCATCCGACAGTTGGTAGGGCCGCATGGCCCGCAGGCGGTCGAAGACGGGTTTGTAGCGGGCAAGGTCGGCGTTCGCAGCGATCAGGGCTGACAGGTGGGCATCTTCCAGCCGGTTGAATTCCAGCGTGAAGAAGACCAGCGAAGTGGTGAAATCCGTGACCTGATCCTGCGCGTCGGCCATGAACTTGGCGCGGTCGCTGTCCATTGTGTTCTGGTAATACCGCAGGCCCGCATAGGACATGATCCGGCCTGCCACGGTATCGATCTGCTCGTAAGACTGCACGCAATCCAGCAGAGCCGCCGCATCCAGACTGGCCAACTTGCCCTCGTAACTCGCCGCGAACCCGGCGCAGGATTGTTTCAGCCGGGCCATGTCGGTTGAAAATTCGGGGCTGTCGGGGGCGGGGTAAAGGTCGGTCAGGTCCCATTCCGGCAGATCGCCAAAGGAACCAGAGGCGGCATTGGCGTCATAAAGCGGGCGGGGCAGGGGCAATGACATGGACGGAACCTTTCCTTGGGTTGCCGCTATCTAGGGGCGAAGGGGGCGGGGGTTCAAGGCCAGAGCGGTTGGTCCGTCGCAGCAGTGGCGGAAAGGCGGTTTCAGAGCGCGTGTGCTGCCGCCTGTTCGTGCAGTACCTGCAAGGCATCGGCCTGCGCGTCAGGCAGCCACTCCACGATCTGCGCGCCGTGCAGTTCGTACCCGCTTTTGCGGCGGGCATTGCGGGTCAGGCCCTGAAAGGTGATGGCAAACACCTGAACCGGGGGCACCTGCCGCACCGGGCCAAAACGCCCTGCCACATTGGCGCGGACCCAGGCCATGATCTGCGGGGTTTGGGCCAAGGTCAGCGGCAGGCGGGCGATGGGGATGGGGGTGGTGTCCTGCCACAGGGCCAGGGTGATCTCGGTGCTGGCGGCTTGCGCCAGAATCATCACCGCCAGCACCGATCCGCCGGGGCCGGAGGTGGGTTTTGCGGGGGCGGGATAGGTGGTCCGGAACGTGCCGCTGGCCAGTCGGTTGACAGAATAGTTGGCGAGTGGCGGCAGGCGAGACCACAGGGCCAGAAGGGTGGCATGGGCGGTGATTGGGGTGGCGCGGTCTAGGGCGCTGATCACCTCGGCCAGTGTCGGGGGCGTTCCGGTGGCGGGGGGCAGCATAAGGGCGGCGGTTTCGGCGCGGTCGCCACTGGCTGCCAGCGACGCTGCAACCAGCCAGTCGGGCACCCCTGCCACTTCGGCCGCCCAATGCAGCAACGCGTCCAGTCCCGCCACCCGGCGCGGGCGTTGGCCGGACAGCAGGGCATGGGCGGCGGTGCGGTCAGCCTCGGGCGCTTGCGCCAGATAGGCGGGCAGCGTGTCAGGAAACCCGGCCAGCATGGCGGCAAAGGCGATCACCGGACAATTCCCGCGTCATAGCCCGCCTCGGCCAGCCAGCGGCGGAAGGGTTCGACATAGCCGTGGGTGGCAAACACCTGCGTCGCCCCAGTTTCGCGCACCGCATGCAACAGCCCCGGCCAATCGGCGTGGTCCGACAGGGTAAAGGCCGCCCCCACCCCCTTGCGCCGCGCCCCCAGCGCCATCCAGCCTGAGGCGAAGCCCACCGAAACCGGCCCCAGATCCGCCGCCCAATCGCTGTTCAGAACATTCGGCGGCGCGATGATCAGGGCATCGCGGGGCACGGTGCCGTCGATGCGGAAGGTCGGGCCAAGGGGATAACCCTGATCCCGCAGCACATCCGTCACTTCCTGCACCGCGTCATGGGCATAAATCGGCCCCTGCGGCGGGATGCCCGCGATCAACCGCTGCGCCTTGCCAAAGGAATAGGCGGCGAGGACCGAAATCCGCCCCTCTCCCGCATTCCGCGCCCACCAAGCGGCGATATCAGCCAGAACCAGTGTATCGCGCTGCCATTGGAAAATCGGCAGGCCAAAGGTGCATTCGGTGATGAAGGTGTGGCAGGGAACCGGCGCAAACGCCTCGCAAAACCCGTCATCGGTGACCTTGTAATCGCCCGAGACGACCCAGACCTCACCTGCCCGTTCCACCCTGATCTGCGCCGACCCCGGCACATGGCCTGCGGGGTGAAAGGACACCAAAACCGCGCCAATCTGCCGCCGCTCGCCATAAGCCACGCCTTCCGCCGTGATGCGCCCCAGACGGTGGCGGATCACAGGCAGGGCGGCATGGGTGCACAGATAGCTGTCGCTGCCGCGCCGGGCATGATCGGAATGGCCATGCGTCACCAAGGCTCGCCCAACCCCACGAGTCGGGTCAATGTAGAAATCGCCATCCGGGCAATAGATGCCCTTTTGGGTGAAGGTCAGAACCGGGTCACGCGCCATAGGACCAGCATAGCCCAGGAAACGCCCCTCAGGCAGAGGGTTTTCCGCCCAAAAAACAGGCAGACTTGCACGGAAACGCACGACTTTCCCCCTACCCCCTTCCGATGCGCGGCAATGGGGGGTTAACTTGGGTCAGATAACCAACCGGATTGCCTGATGACCCCCAGTTTCAACGAGATGTATCAGAACGGCGAGGTCCGCATCCCCTATGCCAGGCTGGAGGAGTGGACGCGTGGCATGTCGCCCGCGCTCCGCACTCAAAAGCAGGCCGAGGCCGAGGCGCTGTTCCGCCGCATCGGCATCACCTTTGCCGTCTATGGCGAGGGGGGCGATCCGGACCGTTTGATCCCGTTCGACATGTTTCCCCGCGTGTTCACCGCAATGGAATGGGCCCGGCTGGAACGGGGCATCAAACAGCGGGCACGGGCGCTGAATGCGTTTCTGGTCGATGTGTATGGCCGGGGCGAGATTGTGCGCGCCGGGCGCATTCCCGCGGCACTGGTGTACCAGAACGAGGCTTATGAGAAATCGGTGGTCGGTTTCGTGCCGCCCAAGGGGGTTTATTCCCACATCGTCGGCATCGACATTGTGCGCACCGGGCCGAATGACTTTTTCGTGCTGGAGGATAACTGCCGCACGCCGTCAGGCGTCAGCTACATGCTGGAATCCCGCGAGATGATGATGCGGATGTTCCCTCACCTCTTCCGCGAGAACCGCATTCAGCCAGTGGACCGCTATCACAGCCTGCTGCGGCGGACGCTGAATTCGGTCGCACCCGCCAAATGCACGGGCGAACCCACGGTGGTCATCCTGACGCCGGGGCATTTCAATTCGGCCTATTACGAGCACAGCTTTCTGGCTGACCTGATGGGCGTTGAACTGGTCGAAGGGGCCGATCTGTTCGTCGATGGCGCCTTTGTCTACATGCGCACCACCGAGGGCCCACGCAAGGTTGATGTGATCTACCGCCGGATCGACGATGCTTACCTTGACCCGCTGTGCTTCCGCCCCGATTCGATGCTGGGCATTCCGGGGTTGATGGATGTCTACCGTTCGGGCGGGGTGACGATCTGTTCGGCGCCGGGGGCAGGCGTGGCCGATGACAAGGCGGTTTACACCTATGTCCCTGAAATGGTGCGGTTCTATCTGGGTGAGGAGCCGATCCTGAACAACGTGCCCACCTGGCAATGCGCCAAGTCGGATGATCTGAAGCATGTCCTGGAAAACCTGGCCGATCTGGTGGTGAAAGAGGTGCATGGCTCCGGCGGTTACGGCATGCTGGTCGGCCCCAAATCGACCAAGGCCGAGGTTGAGGATTTCCGGCACAAGATCCTGGCCAACCCAGGCAACTATATCGCCCAGCCCACATTGGCCCTGTCTGCCACGCCCACCTTTGTGGACGAAGGCATCGCCCCCCGCCATGTGGACCTGCGGCCCTATTGTCTGGTGGGCGAGACGATTGAACTGGTGCCGGGCGGCCTGACCCGGGTTGCCTTGCGCGAAGGGTCGCTGGTTGTGAACTCATCGCAGGGCGGTGGGGTCAAGGACACTTGGGTATTGGCGGAATAGCATGCTTTCCAGAACCGCAGACAACCTCTACTGGCTTGCCCGCTATATGGAGCGCGCCGAAACCGCCGCCCGGTTGCTGGAGGTGGGGGCACGCATATCGCTGCTGCCGACCGAACAGGGCTACCGCAATGAATGGGACAGTTTGCTGCGATCGACCGGGTCTGCCGATGGCTTTGCCAAGAAATACGGCGAAGCGGTGCAGCGCAATATCGAAAGCTTTCTGTTCTTTGACCGCGACAACCCCTCATCCGTGGCCAGTTCCATCACGGCGGCGCGGGAAAATGGCCGGATCGTGCGGACGGCGCTGACAACGCAGGTTTGGGACGCGCTGAACACCGCCTTTCAGGAATTGCGCCAGATCGAACGCGCGCCCCGCAGCGAGTTGGAACTGTCGCGGCTGACGGACTGGACGATGAAGCACGCGGCCATGGTGCGCGGCGCGATTGATGCGACCCTGCTGCGCGGCGATGGCTATAACTTCCTGAACCTTGGGTATTATCTGGAGCGAGGCGATGCGACGGCGCGTCTGATGGATGTGAAATACTATGTCCTTTTGCCGCGTGCGGGCTATGTCGGCACCGGGGCGGACAATGACCAGTGGATGATGCTGCTGCGCGCCCTGTCGGCCAACCGCGCCTTTCACTGGGCTTATGGGGGCGAGATCACGGCTGCCAAGATCGCGCATTTCCTGATTCTGAACCCGCAATGCCCCCGCTCGCTGATCACCTGCGTGGCGGGCGCCAACAACCACTTGTCCCGGGTGGCCAAACTCTATGGCCAAAGCTCTCAGGCGCAGACCCGGGCCACCGCCCTGCTGACACTTTTGGAACAGTCGACCCCCGAGACGATCTTTGACGAGGGGTTGCATGATTTCCTGTCCCGTTTCATTGGCCTGACCGCCGATCTGGCGGTCAGTATCAATGACACCTACCTCAGCGGGGATATGGCCTGATGCTGCTGAAAGTGGATCACGTGACCATGTACGCCTATGACCGCCCGGTGCGCGGCGTGGCGCAAAGCCACCGCCTGACGCCCTCGCGGTTCGAGGGGCAAAAAACTGTCGAATGGTCTGTCACCGTCACCGATGGCACGCGCGGCGGTTCGTTCCGCGATGGCGCGGGCGATTGGATTGAAGGGTGGACGGTCAAGGGCCCGGTTGCAGACATATCGGTTCGGGTGGCGGGGCTGGTTGAAACCTCCGATCTTGCGGGTGTCCTGCGCGGTCACCGCGAACAGGTGCCGCCAGAATGTTACTTGCGTGAAAGCCTGGCCACGCGGATGGACACGGCGCTGTTGAAACTGGCCAAGGCCGCAGACAGTGCGCCCGATCCACTGTCAGCCGCCCATGCCCTGTCTCTGGCCGTGTCGGATGCCATCGCCTACCGCCCCGGTGCCACCCACGCCAAGACCACCGCGTCCGAGGCTTTGGCACAAGGTGAGGGGGTCTGTCAGGATCACACCCATGTCCTTTGCGCCATTGCCCGGGCCGCCGGACTGCCCGCCCGCTACGTCTCGGGCTATCTGTTCGCCACATCGGACGGCGTCCCGCATGAGGCGGCGCATGCCTGGGCCGAGGTGTTCTTGCCCGGGCTTGGCTGGGTTGGCTTTGATGCCGCCAACCGCTGCTGCCCGGATGAACGCTATATCCGGTTAGGCTCGGGCCTTGATGCACAAGAGGCGGCCCCCATCCGTGGCTCTGCCCGCTCGGCCGGCAAAGAAAGCCTGACGGTGCAGGTTGCAGTCCAGTCGGTGCAGCAATAGGTTCGGCGCGAACGGGGGGGATCGGATGACCTATTGTGTTGGCCTGCTTTTGAGCGAAGGCATGGTGCTGTTGTCGGACACCCGCACAAATGCGGGCTTGGACAACATATCAACCTACCGCAAGATGTTCTTTTTCGAAGAACCGGGTGAGCGGGTGATCTGCGTTCTGACGGCGGGCAGTCTGTCAGTCACGCAAACCACCCTGGCCCGCTTACGCGATGCCATCGCCTCGCCCGATGCATCCGAGGCAACCTCGATCCTGCGGGCGCCGACGATGCTGAAGGTCGCCCATATTATCGGTGACACGTTGGCACAGGTGCGGCGCGAGATTGATGAAAAGCTGACGGCAATGGAACAGGGCGCCACCGCGTCGATGATCGTGGCAGGCCAACGCCGGGGCGGCGAGATGCGGCTGTTCCTGATCTATCCCGAAGGCAATTTCATCGAGGCGACCGAGGATACGCCGTTCCTGCAGATCGGCGAGCACAAATATGGCAAGCCGATTCTGGACCGTGTGATGAAGCGGTCCACCAGCCTGACCGATGGCCAAAAGGCGGTGCTGTTGTCGATGGATTCGACCCTGCGGTCCAACCTGTCGGTGGGGATGCCGCTGGACCTGTGCGTGATCGAAAAAGACGCGTGTCGGGTCACCATGAAACGCCGGATCGAATCGGGCGACGAAAGCTTTCGCGCAATGTCCGAGGCGTGGAGCAGGGCCCTGCGCGACGGGTTCACGCAGATCAAGCTGTAACCAGCCTCTAGCGGTGCGCCTGAAACAGGGCCACGGCGCTTTGCACGAAGGCATCGCGCAAGGCGGGGCGCTCCATCAGCAGTTCGTGTTCGGCACCGTCATATAGGTCCAGTTGGGCCCCCGGCCACTGGGCCACACGCGACCGGATCGGGTTAACCTCCACGATACGTTCCAACCCACCTAAACCGCACAGCATCGGCACGGCCGGCGCGGCAAGACGTGCTAACGCCGCGCATTCCTGCAGCGCAGCCCGCATCCATCCCAGGCTTGGGCCGCCGAGCGTCAGGTCTGGTTGGGCCAAGGCCTGCATGCGCATGTAGTCCCACATCCCCTCATCGGTGGTCAGGTCATTCCCGGCGAAGGGCGCGTCCACCACTTGGGTCCGGACCGGTGTCGTTGGCATCCGCAGATGATCAAACCGCAACGGACGGGAGGCCGAGGAGATCAGTTGCACGACCGGGCGCGTGCCGGTGGGCAGTTTGATCCCCCACATCGGGGCCGAAAACACCGCTGCCCGCACCGGCACGCCCCGCATCAGGCTGCGCAAACCGATGCACCCCCCCATCGAATGGGCCAAGAGGTACAACGGCTGCGGCAGGCCGCTTTGCACCGCAAAATCGAACAGTGCTGCGATATCCGCCTGATACTCGGCAAAATCCCCCACATGCCCGACCGAGCGGTCCTTCAGCAGACGGTCCGCCAACCCCTGACCACGAAAATCAATCGACAGCGTCGCATAACCCGCCGCGGCAAAGGCCACAGCGCTGCGGCCATATTTCTCGACATACTCCGTGCGTCCCGGCAACAGAACGACTGTTCCCTGCGTCGCCCGCTCATTCCAGACCGTCGCCCGAATGCGAAACCCGTCCGCCGTGGTCAGCCAGACGGCCCGGCCACCCGCCGGACCCTCGGCAATGGCGGCATAAAGCGGGGCCTCGCTCACCCCAACGCTCCGCCAAGTTTCATCGCCAGACCCATGTTGCCATCAACCGTCAACTTGCCCGACATGAAGGCGCTGGCGGCACTCAGATCGCCCGCCAGAATCATCTCGAACACCTCGGTTGCGGCGGTCAGGGTCACGTCTGCCTCCTCGTCCCCGGCACGTACGCCCGCGCCATCGACCATGATCGAGCCTTCGCCGGGGAACACGAACTTGGCCACCCCATCAAAGCCGCCCGACAGCCGCGCCGACAGTGCCGCAACCGCCGTCTCAATTACCTTGCTCATCGCTATCTCCTTCGTGATCATGTGCCACTGGTGTTTTGACGCAGTTGCGCTACCTTCGCCTTATGAAAGCCCTGCGCGCCCTGCACAACTGTGTCGTTGCGACACTTCTGGTTTTGTCGCTGACGACGGCAGTGCGGGCGGATGAAGCGCGGCTTAATGATCTGTTCCAGCAGTTGCAGACCGCGACGGATGAGGACGCCCGCGCCATCACCGACAACATCTGGATCGAATGGTCCAAATCGGGTTCGCCTGCGATGGACCTGCTGCTGAAACGCGGGCGTGACGCGATGAGTGCGGGGTTCCCGCTGCTCGCCATCGAACATTTCACAGCGCTGATCGACCACGCCCCTGATTTCGCCGAAGGTTTCAACGCCCGCGCCACCGCCTATTTCCAGACCGGGGACCTTGGGCCATCGGTGGGTGACATCGCCAAGACCCTGACCCTGAACCCACGCCATTTCGGGGCGCTGGCCGGGCTTGGCATGATATTCGAGCAGTTGGACCAGCCCGAAAAGGCGTTGGAGGTTTATCGGGCGGCCTTGGCTATCAATCCCCACATGCCCGATGTAAAGGAAGCCGTGGAACGGCTGGAAACCAGCGTCGGCGGGCAGGACCTTTAAGGCGGATCATGGACTTGAATGCGCGCGATCCCGGCCGGGTCACGGCGGTGCTTGGGCCCACCAACACCGGCAAGACCCATTTCGCCATCGAACGGATGCTGTCGCACCGCACTGGCATCATCGGCCTGCCCCTGCGCCTGCTTGCGCGCGAGGTGTATGACCGCATCGTCGCCCAGCGTGGCCCCTCGGTCGTGGCGCTGATCACGGGTGAGGAGCGGATCCTGCCCCCGCGCGCCACCTACTATGTCTGCACGGTCGAAGCGATGCCGCCCGAGATTGGTGCCGATTTTCTGGCGGTGGACGAGATCCAGCTGTGCGCCGACCCCGAACGCGGGCACGTGTTCACCAACCGGCTGCTGCATTCGCGCGGGCTGTTGGAGACGCTGTTTCTGGGGTCCGACACGATGCGCCCGGCTATCGCTGGCCTGATCCCCGGCGTGCAGTTCATGAAGCGGGAACGTTTGTCGACTTTGACCTATGCAGGTTCGAAAAAGATAAGCCGAATGCCGGAAAGGTCGGCCATCGTCGGCTTTTCTGTTGAAAATGTCTATGCCATTGCTGAACTGATCCGCCGCACCAAGGGCGGTTGCGCCGTTGTCATGGGGGCACTTTCCCCCCGCACTCGCAACGCGCAGGTCGCTTTGTACCAGAACGGCGATGTCGATTATCTGGTGGCCACTGATGCCATCGGTATGGGCCTGAACCTGGACATCAAGCATGTCGCCTTTGCGTCGATGTCCAAATTCGACGGGCGTCGGATGCGCGCACTTTATCCGCAGGAACTGGGCCAGATCGCCGGTCGGGCAGGACGGCACATCGAAAACGGTACCTTTGGCGTTACAGGCGAGTCGCGGCCCTTTGATGAAGAAGAAATCGAGGCGATTGAAAGCCACAAGTTCGAGCCCGTCCGCAAACTGCAATGGCGCAATGCCCGGTTGGAGTTTGGCACGGTCGACCGCCTGATCCGCAGTCTGGAATCCCCCACCTCCGACCCTTGGCTGTCGCGCGCCCGCGACGCCGATGACGTGCTGGCGCTGAAAGCCCTGTCCGCCATGCCCGAGGTGCAGGAGAAACTGACCAGCCCCCAGCGCGTGCAACTGCTGTGGGATGTCTGCCGCGTCCCCGATTTTCGCAACGCATCTGACAACGAACACCTGACCCTTCTGGCCCGCCTTTATGACTTTTTGACGGGCCGGGGTCTGGCCCAGACCCGAATCCCCTCGGATTGGCTGGCAAAAGCGGTCGAACGCATCGACAAACCGGGCGGCGACATTGACACGATATCAAAACGACTGGCCTATATCCGCACCTGGACCTATGTTGCCCAGCGAAATGGCTGGGTTGGAGACGAAAGCCATTGGCGCGAGGAAACCCGCGCTGTAGAAGACCGATTGTCAGATGGCCTTCATGCCGCCTTGACGCAAAGATTTGTTGACCGGCGCACATCTGTGCTGATGCGGCGGTTGAAGCAGAAGGAGACCCTCGTGGCCGAGGTGAATGACAAAGGCGAAGTGACGGTCGAAGGCGAGTTCGTCGGGCGTCTGGAAGGGTTCCGGTTCCAGCAGGATGGGACGGGGTCCGAAGGGGCGACGCTGCGGCAGGCTGCCATGGCCGCGCTGAAGCCGGAGTTTCATCTGCGGGCGGACAAGTTTTATAACGCGCCCGACACCGAGATGGATTTCACCACCCAAGGCGGGCTGATGTGGGGCAACTCGGCCATCGGCAAGCTGGTCAAGGGCGGCGAGGCTGCACGGCCCCTGGTCGAGGTGTTTGTCGAGGAAGAAGCTGGCCCCGACATCGCCGACAAGGTGCGCCGCCGCGCCCAGCATTTCATTGACCGCAAGATCTCGGCCCAGTTCGAACCCCTGATGGCGATGGCCCGGGACGAGACATTGCAGGGCTTGGCCCGTGGTTTCGCCTTCCGTCTGGTCGAGGCGATGGGCGTGATCTCCCGCGATCAGGTCGCGACCGAGGTCAAGGAACTGGATCAGGAATCGCGCTCGGCCCTGCGCAAGCATGGCGTGCGGTTTGGCCAGTTCACGATCTTTCTGCCGCTGCTGCTGAAACCCGCCGCCACGCGCCTGCGTCTGGTGCTGTGGTCACTTTGGAACGGCCTTCAGGACTTCCCCGAGAGCCCGCCACCCGGTTTGGTGACCATCCCCAACCTGTCCGAAGTGCCGCGCAGCCATTATACGCTGGCAGGCTATCACCCAGCCGGGGCCCGTGCGATCCGGATCGACATGCTGGAACGCCTGGCCGATCTTCTGCGCGCCAAAGACAGCCGTGCCGGATTTGAAGCCAGCCCCGAGATGCTTTCG